>JAKJGF010000166.1 GCA_022704525.1 Bacillota bacterium
ATAAGAAGATTATTCTTGGAGGTTGTGGGCCTTCAGGTATGGCAGAGAAACTCCTAGAGGAATTTGATACTATAGACTTTGTAGTGACAGGCGAAGGAGATATAACTATAGTTGAGCTTTTGAAAGCTATAGAGGGGAAAATAAACCCTGAAGATGTAAAAGGAATAGCCTTTAAACGAAATGGCCAGGTAATATTTACAGGTGAAAGAGAAAGGATAAAAGACCTGGATTCTCTCCCTTTACCTGCATATAATCATATAAATTTAAATTTTTATGATAATTTATATCTTACTTTCAGCAGAGGCTGTCCTTTCAGATGTACCTTCTGCGATCAACCGGCTTTTTGGAAAGGAAAACTTGTAAACAGAAGTTTTTCTAATGTTTTTATGGAACTTGACATGCTTTCAAAAATCAAATCTTACTGTGAAATTACCTTTTCTGATAATATATTCTGTCATAATAAAGGAGATTTTAAAAGGTTTTATGAGGAATATAAAAAAAGAAATTATACTTTTAAATTTAATATGTGCAGAAGACTCGATGATGTAGATGATGAAATCCTTTCTATGGCTAAGGATTTAAACTGTGAGGTCTTATTTTACGGTGTTGAATCGGGAAGTACTTTTATATTAAAGGAAATAAAGAAAAATCTTCATGTTGATATAAAAGAAATACTCCTTAAAACAGCAGATAAAATAAAATTTACTGCAGGAAGTTTTATTTTTAATTTCCCCTTTGAAACAATATATGATTTTCTTGATACTATGAATATTATTATAGAACTTCTTTTAACACCTACAAAAAATTACCTCCATATTCATCTTCACTATCTCATTCCCATAGCCGGGACAGAGATATTTAAAGATTATGGTGACAGACTCATATACAGGGAATGTGCAAATATACTTACCTCAGGAAGAAATATGGAGGAATATGAAAATTATGTTCTGGAAGAGAATAAAAAGAATCTCACTTTCCCCCCTCTGAAAGAGACTAAAAATAAATATTCCCCGGATATTAGAGAACTTGTACTGAAATATAAAGATATATTTATTTCATATTATATTTATTCCTCTATAGACATGGAAACAAAGGAAAAATTTTTAAAATATCTCCGGAGAGCTATAAATACAAATATTATGGATTATTTCTTTAATCATAGAGAATATAAGATTTTTCTGGGAAGAACTAAATTTTATATAATATCTGAGCCATATAATGAAAGGGATAATGCCGTATTTGTAAAGCTACATACGGGTAATCTGGCTAGTTTTTCAGAAATCTTTAAGAAAGAAAAGGGAAAGAAGATATTTCTTTTACCTGAATTTAATCCGTATTCCCCCGGAGAGATTAAAACAAAACTGATTCAGATATTTAAAGATATTATCTATAATGGTATTGATTATACATTGATGAAACCTCTTCCTTATGATATTATTCAGTCTATAGGTTCTGACTTTAAGAATATTTCCTCCTGTAAAGAATGTCCTTCTATGTTTTCTGTAGATGATGAGAAAATAACTTATTGTGGAGGAGGACAGGGCAGATATTTTAATTTTTACTCCTCTCCAGACGACATATATAAAGAATTTCTAAAAAGAGGAATTGAAAAAGCGAAAAGGCAGTGTTTGTATTGTGATATCAAGTAAAAATCCTATACTGGTAAAGTTTATAAAATTTATTATGGTGGGATGTTTAAATGCCGTTGTAGATGTAGGTATATTAAATATTTTAATCTTTACTACAGGCCTTGGAGATAAAGGTGGTCTTTTCTATGGTTTATTTAAGGGTATTTCTTTTGCGGCTGCTGTTACTAACAGTTATTTTTTTAATAAACTATGGGTTTTTAAAGGACAGGGTGATAGAAAAGAAGTAATACAGTTCTCAACTTTTCTTATAATAAGCATAGTCGGTTTGTTTATTAATGTTTCAGTTTCCACAGTTGTTGCAACTTATGTGTCTGTAATTCTGGTGAGTCAGAAACTCTGGCCTACTGTAAGTGCTATGATCGGTTCAACAGCAGGTTTTATGTGGAATTTTCTGGGTTATAATTATATTGTTTTTAAAGGGAAGAAATAGCAGCAGACTTACCTGCAACATAACCTGAACTCCATGCCCACTGAAGGTTAAAACCACCGCAATCTCCGTCTACATCCAGAATTTCCCCTGCAAAATATAAATCAGATACCACTCTGGATCTCAGGGTATTTTCATTTATTTCTTCTGTATTAACTCCTCCGGCAGTTACCTGAGAATTTTTAAAACCATTTGTACCGATAACAGTAAATTCCCATTCTTTAAGTAATTTTAGGAGGGATTCTTTTTCCTGCCAGGTTAATTCATTACATGTTTTATGTATATTATCTATACCTGCTTCTTTTAATATAAGAGGAATAAGTTTTTTATTAATAATCCCTGTAAGGCTATGAGAAATACTCCTGTAGCTGAATGAACCTATGTGGTTTTCTATAAATTCTTTATTTATATTATACATCATATCTATTTTTAAATTTACTTTTTTCCCTTTTGAAAGGGCAAGTGATGCGATTCTGCTTATTTGAAGTACAGGGGGGCCACTTACACCATAATCTGTAAATAATATTTCTCCTTTTTCTTTTCTCTTCATAACACCTTCTACAATTATCTCAACAGTTCCATTAAATTTCACTCCTGAGAGGGATTTCAGTCTTCTGTGATTTAATTTTAATTGAACCAGAGATGGCACAGGTGTTATTATATTATGTCCCAGTTTTTTTACTATGGTGAATCCTGACCCGTCAGAACCTGTTCCCGGTGCAGATTTCCCTCCTGTTGCCATTATAAGTTTTTTACATTCGTATATTTTTTCATCTTCTGTTATAAGTTTAAAACCTCTTTTATTTTTTTTAATCTCTTTTACTCTTGCATTACAATAAATAGTTATATCTCGTTCTTTTAAAGCAAGTCTCAATATGTCTACTACAGAAGATGCCTGGAGCGACATGGGATACATTTTACCTTCTTCCAGGGTTATAAGAGGAAGTCCCAGGGAATTGAAAAAATTTGTTGTATCTTCTATTGTAAATGTCTTTAATATATTTTTTACAAAGTATGGATTATTACTGTAATATCTTTTTTCATCTATAGATCTGTTTGTTATATTACATCTTCCATTGCCAGTAATAAGTATCTTTTTACCAATTCTGTCATTTCCTTCAATTATTGCCGTATCTATCCCTCTATCCTTTGCTGTAATGGCAGCAGTAAGTCCTGAAGGTCCTCCTCCTATGATAATTAAGCTGTGTTCCAATGTAATAACCTGCCTTTGTAATGGGTGGAATAACCGGGGTGAAAACAGGAGTTCGCCCCTGCACCATAAAACCCGCGCCTCACGTCTTACGTCTCACGACCTTACGCAGTGCTTCTTTCATTTCTTTAGCACAGTTAAATCTTTTATTCATATCTTTTTCCAGTGCTCTCTGGATAATTTTTTCTATATCTTCTGAAAGGTCAGGTCTTATAGCCCGAACTGGTTTAAATTCAAAGGGTATACCTTCTGAAGGATCTCTTCCTGTAAGAAGGTGATGGAGTGTTGCTCCCAGTGAAAAGATATCACTTCTGGTATGGATTCGGCATTCAAATTGTTCCGGTGCTACATAACCGGGTGTACCTACGAGATTATTTGTCTGGCCAGAGTCAAATAATGAGGCTATACCAAAATCTATTATTATTATCTTATCATCAGAATTCCTTTTTATAAAGTTATAAGGTTTTATGTCTCTGTGGATAATTGGAGGAACACAGGAGTGTAAATATTCCAATATATCACACATTTGTATACCCCATGTTAAAACATCTTTTTCAGGAAGTTTTTTTTCAGGATGTTCATGTAATAGATCGCCTAAATTGACTCCTTCAATATATTCCATAACCAGATAACAGTTATCCTCTTCTATAAAATAGTCTCTTATAGAAGGTATACCGGGATGTCTTAAACTCAGGAGCATAAAAGCTTCTACTTCAAACATATATATAGCTTCAGATTTTTCATCAGGTGATAAAAAGTAATCACACATTTCTTTTACTACACAGACAGAATCGGGGGAATTTATATCTTCTCCGAGATATATGGCTGACATTCCACCCTTGCGGAGTAGAGTGGTAATTTTATATCTTCCCTCATGAAGATATCTGATCTCTTCTTCCTGCATTTTCAGCAGATAACATGTTCCATAACTTTTAAAACATTCTGCCAGATTTGGTTTATCTCTGCCACATCTTGGACATTTCATAGTAATATTTCTGTTATGTTTAAAGTTAAGAAGTGAGAGGTGAAAATATTACGTAACATTATTTATATTTATGATAAATTATGTTTCACTTCTCATATCTCACTTAATTATAACTTTTAATCCTGTTTCTGACAAGACGAATAAAAATTTATTTTATTTAGGTCTTTACTTTATAGTATTTTGTCGTGAAAATAATAATGTAACAACAGCTTAATAAAAGGGTTAAAGTTTGTAATTCAATGTAAGAAAGGATGATTATAATGGCAGCAGCAGCTGGTATAGTTGGCGGAGGTTTAATGAAAGGTGTAGCCGGAAAAGCTCTGGGAGGATTACTTGGTGGAGGTAAAGCCGGCGGTATTGGTGAGATTATAAGTGGACTTATGGAAAAAATAGGAGGCGGAAAGTCAGAAGAAAAAGAAGGAGGCCTTCCAACTCCACCACCACCCCCGGATCCGCAGGAATTACTTGGTAGCTTTTTAGGGGGTTAGGAAGAATAATCTTTTAATTTAAGGGCACGACTTCAGTCGTGCCCTTAAAAATTTATGACCTTTTATGAAAATATATCTTCGTGAAATCCTTGATAAAGATTTTCCTCTTATTCTTCAGCTTGCCAGTGAAACTGTTAAAGAACAGGTTTCTTCAGTAAGGCAGGATGTGTGCCTTAATTCTGTCAGAGAAAATTATCTTTCTGAAATGACTCAGGTTCTTAATCTCATAAAAACTTTAAAGGATTATAGATTTTTTGTTTCCTTTGCCCGTAATGATGAACTTTCAGGTTATATTCTTATGGATACTGCTAATAATGAAATTGTTACGAGGATTGCTCAGGCCTGGATCTTTGATTTGTCAGTTGCCGACCCTTACTGGAACACTGATATACCTGACAAACTACTGGAACAAGCTGAAAATATAGCCAGAGAAAAAGGATTAAAACATATTGCTTTAAGAATTCCTAATTCAAATGAGAAAAGAGTAAATTTCTTTAAATCCCGCGGCTATGAAATGGAAAAATACAGATTTTATAAAAAACTTGATTCAGGATTTTTAAATAAAAATAATTTGCTTGAAGGAGGGAATATAAATATAAGACCTGTAAAAGGAGGAGATATACCTTTTATGGAGAGATTGTTAAAAGAAAATCTTGAATTTTTCATATCTCCTCTGAGGTGTTATTCTAAAGAAGAAATAAAAAATACGAGACTTAATTTCTGTAATGAACTCAAAGACAAATTAAAAACAGGAGAATTAGTAAGTTTTATAGCAGAAGAAGATAAAATTCCTCTTGGTTTTTTTCTTATAAACTATAACAGAGATTTTCTCTCAGGTCAGTCAGAGGTATATGTAAATAATATAGTAGTAGAAAAGTCTGTTATGGGGAAATGGGTGAGTAATAAACTGGGCAGAAAGATTGAAGAATATGCTGCAGAGAAAGAGATTTTTACTTTGAGTGCAGATATTGCACTTTCAAACAGACGGTCAATTCTTTTTACTACCAGATATTTTGGATATGTAATAGAACAGGTGGAACTTTTAAAGTGTTTGTAATTTTTTCTACCATTCCTACGGCAATTACATTTATTTTCTTATTACCGCAACAGGTAAAAAAGTATCCAAAAAACATATATACCTGTCCCTGTCCGGGCTCTGGAGCAAAAGATATGCCGTCAAAAGAGAAAGTTATAACTTAAATAGATACAAAACTGTATATTCTGTAATAACAGATTTCATTGTAACAGGATCATAGATTTTGCGTAAGAGTCCGGACAGGAACAGACTTGTGAGATGGATACTAACTTGCCTGTTGCGGTACTTATATTACTGTTCTACCTTCTTACAATACGGAAGCCTCTCGTACCACTACGGGACGCAGGTAGAGCATTATTTCGATGGCCAGAACGGCAGTAGATAGCAGCATCATCAAAATCACCACCGCAGATAACAATGTGTGTGCCTGATGGAGGTCCCGTAGGATCGGTTGTAGGATTAGTTGCAGAATCAGGGTCATAAGAAGCATACCAGTCATGACAGTTTTCCCATACATTTCCACTCATGTCATAAAGATTAAAGTTGTTTGGTAAAAGTGTTTTCACTGGATGATGATTAAAAGGACTGCCAGAATTTCCACTGTACCAGGCATAATTACCAATATTGAAAGGGCTTCCCACGGGATTATTGTAATTTTCTCCCCAGTAATAATCAGTAGTGCTACCTGCTTTACAGGCATATTCCCACTCGGCTTCTGTAGGAAGACGATAGCCGTTATTATTTATGTTAAATCCTGCTCTTCTGGCTGAACCATCCGTACTGTAATCTCCATAACATGGAGTAAAACCATCTCTGGTACTTAACCAGTTACAGTAAGCTACTGATCCATACCAGTTAACATAAACTACAGGACGATTTTCATAATTTGGCTTTACTGTAAAAGGATATGAACCTGTTATGCCGCAGTAGTCATCATTTGATACAGTAAACCACCTTATAGTTGTTGAACCTTCCAGCTGATTTCCAAGGACATTTAAAAAAGCACAGAATTCTGCATTTGTCACTTCATGGTCTCCTATATAAAAAGGACTTACAGTTACAGGATGAAAAGGCAGCTCATTACTCTGTTGAGTGCCTCCCATCTGGAACGTACCACCTGGTATAGAGACAAGAACTGTTAAACGTAGAAGAGTAAATATTTCATTTATAGTCTCAACACCTGTTATAGATATATTTCTTGTTTGTTTTTCATAACCCTGTACCTCTACAGTTATTTCATAATCACCATAGGCTAAATTATTGAAAGTATAGGTACCACTTCCTGCACTATCAAGGCTTATTAAATCTGCAGATGCACCTGTCAATCCCGTCTTTATAAGAGATACAGTCGCATTCCCTATAGGCTTTGATTCTGAAGCATCCTGTACTGTAACTGTCAGAGCACCAAGATAAACAGGGCCGGGAGGTCCGGAAGGTCCTGTGCCACCTGTAGGTCCGGAAGGTCCTGTGCCACCTGTGCCACCTGTAGGTCCGGAAGGTCCTGTGCCACCTGTAGGTCCCTGCACCAGTCCCAGATTAATTATTATTGAAGAACCCAGTTTAACTGTAAATCCCTGACTTCCAAGTAAAGTCAATCCATCAGGAGTTTTTGCTTCGATTAAATAGGTACCGGCAAAACTTACTGTCAAACTGTAATGTCCATTTGCATTTGTATAAGTAGTCTGCTTTTCTCCATAATTTTCAGAACTGCTTATCTTACTGGTGTCAGAAACAGGTATAAGTGTTACAATATATCCTGAAGTTGCAACAGTCCCGTCCTGCTTATAAACAGTACCACTTATTGTGGCTTTATTGGATGATGGAGTGGGTGTAAGATTTCCCGGCAGAATTACAGTATTATGGCCGTCACCACATCCGATTAAAAGAATACAAATAATAAAACACATAAGTAAAAGGGAATAAAATTTTTTCATTATAAATTTCTTCCTTTCCTGATAAAATTGTTGCAATACTTAATATATTATAATCGATTTTGTATATAAAAGTAAGTGATTTCTAATACTTAATTTATTTTTTTGCATTTTTTGTTTACTTTTACTCTTCACTTTTCACTTTGCCTCTGAAAATCCTTCAGATACTTTTGTTTTATAAAAAGGTTTTTTCAATTTCTAAAAGAAAATCTTATTATGATTAAAGTAGAGAAATTAATCAAAACATTTCATAATTATAAAAGACGGGAAGGTATAAAAGGGGCATTTTTTGATCTTTTTCAGAGGGAATATAAAGAAGTATGTGCTGTATGTGGAGTGAGTTTTCAGATTTCTGCCGGAGAACTTGTAGGATATATCGGAGCAAATGGTGCAGGGAAAAGCACTACCATTAAAATGCTTACAGGTATTTTAATACCCACTTCCGGCCTTGTCTGTGTGGCAGGTTATGTACCTTATAAACAGAGAATAGAGTATACGAAGAATATAGGTGTTGTTTTCGGGCAGCGAACACAGCTCTGGTGGGATATTGCTGTTATAGAATCCTTCAGACTTCTTAGAAAGGTTTATGAAGTAGATAAAAAAATCTTTGAAGAAAGACTTAATAATTTTAATGAAATGCTTGATTTAAAGGATCTCCTTTACATACCTCTCAGAAAATTGTCTCTGGGGCAGAGGATGCGCTGTGACCTTGTGGCTTCTCTTTTACATAACCCGAAGGTTTTATTTCTTGATGAACCCACAATAGGTCTGGATGTGGAAGGAAGGGTGAAAATAAGAGAATTTTTAGCTCATATAAATAAAACAGAAGAAACTACAATTATACTTACAACTCATAATCTGGATGAAATAGAAAAGCTCTGTAAAAGGGTTATTATTATAGATAAAGGGCGTATCCTTTATGACGGGCTTTTATCTCAGTTAAAAGAATCCTTTTCCTGTGGTAAAAGGGTTATATTTGTCTTTGATGAAGAAAAAACCCGGGAAGAGTTAAATAATCTGGGTTTTAATGGACAGGTGGGTTGGAAAAAACTGGAACCTCTTCGTTATGAGGCTTCTTTTGATAGAAAAATCCTCTCTGCTGCAGAAATAATATCAAAGGTTATGGCAGAATTGTATGTAAAGGATATGAGTATTGAAGAGACAGCCATAGAAGATGTAGTGAGAAAGATTTATAGAGAGGGAAACGTGAACCTGTAATGCAGGAAATAAGTCCTATGTTTTATTTTAAGAAATTTTCTCCCTATTTTGAATATCTCAGAGTTGCCTTTTTAACCATGCTTGCCTATCGTATTCAGTATTTTATAGGTGTTATTAATTATTTAATTCATGTAGCTGTTTATTATTTTATTTATAAAGCTCTTTATACAGGGGGTGGAAATATAAATAATTACTCCCTTACTGATATGGCTACATATATAGCAATTGGATGGATTTCCAAGAGTCTTTATCTTAATTATCTGGATCATGATATAGCAGATGAAGTGAAGAGTGGTAAAATGGCAATAGATCTTATAAAACCTGTAGACTACCAGGTGATGAATTATGCCAGGGGTCTCGGACAGAGTGCTTTTCGACTCTTATTTTTTATGCCTCCCGTTCTGGTGGCTACTTTTGTTGTATTTCCTGTTCATCCCCCTTCATCAATTTATAATTTATTTCTCTTTTTTTTAAGTACCTTTTTAAGTCTCCTTATCTATCTGGGAATTAATTTTTTTATGGGCCTTATTTCTATTTATACCATTTCAATCGAAGGCATTCTCTATCCTAAAAATATGATGATAGAACTTTTCTCAGGTCTCATGGTTCCTATAGACTGGTTCCCACTGTGGTTTCAGCATGTAAGCTCTCTTCTGCCCTTTAAATATATTGCTTTTGTTCCTCTGAACCTGTATCTTGGCCGTATAGATGTATCTGTAGCATACAGTGCTCTACTTGTACAGCTCTTATGGGTAATTATCCTCTTTGCCGCCGGGAGAATACTCTGGCTTATGTGCAGGAAAAAAATTGTAATCCATGGAGGTTAAGTTTATGTTTAAAGGAATTTATCGAAATTTAGAATTATTTACTGCATATTTAGCCCAATTTCTAAAAGTTCGTATGTCTTTTAAAGGGGATTTCCTTATAGGAACCTTTGTGAGTATCAGTTATCACGGAATTACCCTCTTTGCTATTGATACAATGCTTCGCGGTTATCCCACACTGAACGAATGGAAAAAGGAAGAAATATTTTTTATTTATGCTCTCTGCGCAATTCCTCTGGATATTTTCGGTGTTTTTTTTACTAATCTCTATAATCTGAGCAGAACCTATATAGTAGAAGGAGAATTTGATCGTCTCCTGGTTCGGCCCATAAACCCTCTTTTACAGCTATTTATGGAAAGAATCAGTATTGAAAAAATTTCCGGTATTGTAGTGGGGTTTGTTATACTTTTGTATGCCTCAGAAAAACTCGAAATTATATGGGGTTTCGGGAATGTCCTCTGTCTTACAGGAGGACTTCTCTGTGGAACAATTATTTATGCAGGTGTCTTTACTGCCATAGGCAGTCTGGGTTTCTGGATGCCTGCCAGAACAAGTATGCTTCCTACTTTATGGAATCTTGTTGCCTTTGGCCGTTATCCTGTAGATATATATAATGGATTTGTCCGTTTTATTATCTGTTTTGTAATACCCTTCGGTTTTGTATCTTTTTTCCCTGCTTCTCAGATAATGGGATATTATGAATTCAGGAATATGGCTATTTTAACTCCTTTTGTGGCATTCTGTGCTGCTTTTGTGGGTTATTCTGTCTGGACTATGGGAGTAAGAAAATATGAAAGTGCAGGTAATTAGAAGATCGGCTTTGAAGGATTTAATTAAAGGGTAAAGAATTTATTGTTCTAAATATATAAAATCGTAATGGGTAATATGGGCACATTACTCCTGAAAGGTAGTGTTTTGGATGAAATCACTGGTACTGGCGGAAAAGCCGAGTGTAGCCCGGGATATAGCCCGGGTTTTGAATTGCGGGCAGAAGGGCAAGGGGTTCATGGAAGGACCCAATTACGTGGTTACCTGGGCATTAGG
>JAKJGF010000006.1 GCA_022704525.1 Bacillota bacterium
CTGCTTTATCTGCCCAGTTGGCTCCTCCTACCTCTATCAAAAGATATGTTTCCTTCTGGTTGATTGTAACAGTTATGGCAGTAGACATTCCTACAACAGTTCTTAGAAATCCTTCTTTTCTGGCCTGAATTATTAATCCTCCTACCTGGGTTCTGAGTATCTGTGTTTCAAATCCAAGGGATTGGTACCATGTATCAAGAGCTGTTGACAAGTGTGTTACAGGGAAATTTTTAACAGGATATGATCTCTTCTCCATAGTTTTCTCCTTTCTATATCTATATTATATTTTATAATAACAGAAATTCTTCTAATTTACCACTGTTTTTTATTCATGATTGTTTATAATTAGATTTTATGTTATAATGAAAGTATAGTTAAAGTTACTGATTATTTTCTATAAATAATATATTTATGAAAGGAGTGAATTATGAAAATAGATAGAATAGGACCTAAAGTTACACAACAACCTGTTCAGATTAAAAGTGTTAAACAGGAAGCTGAAGAATCAACTGAGACAAAAGTTTCTTTACCCCCATGCCCGGTGAAACCTGCTGAAGAAACTTCCCCTATAAGTCAGATTGGAAGTGTAGCCAGATCTATTGCAGGAGAAGATTTAATTAAAGAAAAGGCACAGCTTGATAAACCGATAGTTGAAGCAATGGAAATAGTTTTAGAACAAAAGGGTGAATAATATATTCAAAGTCGAGGGGAAGAGATATAAGTGTATAATCCTTATTTAAATTACAAGAATTCTTCTAAATATAAAACAAGTGTATTTGAGGAATTCTCTCTTCCGAAGAAAGAACCGGAAAAAAGAAAGTCTTTGACTTTTGAGATTTTGAATGTTTTTGTGCAAAAACTTATTACTCCTGATATATATGAGAATTATGAACTTACATTAAAGCAATTTGATAAGTCTCTTGATTTTTTTGAAAGAAAAATTTCCGATGCTTTATACAAAATTACAAAACAAATAAACTTGAAAGAAGAAAAAATTGATCCCCAAATAGAATCAAAGGTTAAACTCCAGTATGATTATTGTATAGTTGGAGGGGAGTTGTTTTTAGATGCTATTGATGAGATGAGGTTTTATATGGATCACATCAATGGGAATACCTGTTCACCTCATAGAGAGAAATGTAATCTGCCTCCACAGGAACATCTTTTAGAGGGACTTCAGATAGCCGGGGAAGCAGATGAAAAAATAAGAATATCTTTGAGTGTATTTGATACACTCTATTGGTCTGAGTACCGCTCCAGGTAAAAAAGTATCCAAAAAAATTTAAATATACACATCTGTCCCTGTCCGGGCTTTAGAACAAAAGATATGTCGTCAAAAGAGAAAGTTATAACTTAAATAAATACAAAACTGTATATTCTGTAATAACAGATTTCATTGTAACAGGATCATAGATTTTGCGTAAGAACCTGGACAGGGACAGACCTGTGAGATGGATACTAACTTACCTGTTGCCGTACTAAGCAATAGAATACTGCTTTAAGGTAAAGGTATATATGGTATATATATGGAAAAAGACTTTAATTTTGTAATCTCTGCAGAAAGCGAAGAGTTCGAGAATAATTATATAATGAAATATAAATGTTCCTGCGGAGGTAAGTATCAGATCCTTTTAAGAGAAAAAATACTGGAAAAAGATATTGTATATAATATTGTGAGAACTATGTGTGTAGAATGCAGTAAATCCGGAGAATTTCTCTTCGATATAACCAATAGAGAAACTAAAGAAAGGAAACTCCGGGAAAAACTGTCCTGTGTTCAAACATCATTAAAAGATTTTCGTAGTTCTGAAAAAGATTTCCAAATCGCCGAAAAAGACTTTCAATGTATGGAAAAGGATTTTCAGGGAGCTGAAAAAGATTTCCATGAGGCTGAAAAGGATTTTCCAGGAGGCGAAGCTAATCCTATTACCACTATTAATATACTTTCCGATATGGCCAGAGAAATAGATAATGCCTTTCTGCCCTTTGGTGATATGTCTGACTGTCCTGTTAATATTGAAGAGTTTACCAGAACAGTTTTAAAAGAATCCCATCCTTTTTCACCTGTCAAAGAAAAGGATGATAGTAAACTAATTCTTGAAGAATATCAAAATTTAAAACTTCTTTATGGCCAGGCAGTAATGAAACTTCAATATCTTGAAGAAGAAAATAAGCTTCTTCACATACTTGAGGAAACACTGAACAGAAAGGAGAAGGATATCAGGAAGCTTCAGAATAATATTGCCGAATTGACTGTAGAATTGGACAGGAAAGAAACTGAATATAATGAGTTAAAAAAGCAGCTTTCTGAAAAAGATGACGAGATAGAAGCTTATAAAAAGCTCTTTAAAGAAAATAGAAGACCTGCATGGATGAAATTACTTGGAAGTAAGTAAATCGTGAAACTTGAAGTTTTTATGGTGCAGGGGCGAACATCGTTTTCGCCTGGATTGAACCATAGGTCCATCACCCTTCGAGTCTATTAAAAGGAGAGTGTTTACTATTAAAAAGCTGGTTTTTCTTGTGAGTATAGTCTTATTCTGTATTAATGTTTTTTCTATTTCTTACGGGGGAGAAAGTACTCTTGAAACAAGGTTAACTCAGGAGTTAACCAGAATAAAAGGAGTTAAGATGGCCCAGGTGAGTTTAACTCTTGAAGGTAAAGATATTACAGAAGCACAGGTAGATATAAGATCCCAATCAGGTTATAAATTTACTAAAGAACAGAAAACAGTTATTATTGATTTTATAGCTTATTCTGCACCGGGTCTGATACCTGAAAATATAAAGCTAAATATAAGTAATGAACCACTTATATCTTTCCCGACTAATTCGGTTCCTTATATTTCAACATCTATTGAAGAACAGATAGCAACAAAGGTAAAAGGCAAATTGCCTGTAGAAGAGATATATATTAATTATATAAATCCAGGGAAGAATTTTCTGGGTGAATATAAAATAAAACCCAGAGTGGCTGTAATTGTAAAAATAATTCCGGGAAAAGAACTCAGGGAAAAGGCAATTTTTGACCTTGTAGATGCTCTCTGTAAGACAGTAAAGGATTTATCTATAGAAAATATTTTGATAATTGATACAGATGCTCATAATATATTTCAATTGATAAATTAGCTATGAGCTGTCAGCTTTTCTTTGGCTGACTTAATTGCTGATAGCTTCATAAATAGGTCATTCCTTTACTCAAATATATTGCCATTACCACACAGGTATGCATAAAGGTAGAAGTGCCTATACCTCCGGTTTCAAGAGCAGAACGACCGAAGATCCACGCTAGAAAAGTGTATATAATAAGTATACCCAGTTGTGTAAGAAGACCTCCTAAAAAACCACTCATATCACCTGAGAAAATACTATGGAAGATGGCTATGAATTGAGAGTGAAAAAGACCGAATAAGATGGCCTGAAGATAATTGGCATATGGGGAGTCTATGATTTCTTTGAAGTGACTCAGGAATATACCTCTGAATAAGAATTCTTCTATAAAAGAGTTATTTAAAGCACCAAGAAATAGCGGAAAAATCATATAAAGATTTTGTGTTAACTCCCCTGTTTTGTGTTTTAGTAAAAGGAAAACTATACTGAATAGAAAGAACCATCCTGCAATACGGATAGCTATTACTCTCCATTTTGCAGGCTTCTTTGGGTCCAAAAAATTCGATAAATAATTAATGTTTCCCACATGTAATGTTGTATCCTGGAGTCTGGGAATAGTAAAATAAAATACTATTAGTATAAATATTAAAGCTATATACTGATGTGAGCGATCAAGGAGATATATATTAAAATTAGTAAACCAGTCAATAAGCCATTCTGGCCCCTGCGGCAAAGGTAATGTGAAATGAACAAATTGATAAATTATCTCCAGAATAAAATATCCTGTAGCACAGATCTGAATGGTGTATATGATAGGACACAGTCTTTTTAAGCCCCGTAAGAAATTGAAAAGTAAAATTAAGAGAAAAGTGAATATTATAAAAATCAGGCATAGTTCCGGTGAAAATAAACGCCCACTGCTTAGAATGATATCTATAGTGGGCATCCCCTGTTTTGTTATAGTCATTACAAGGAGATAACCTATAGTAGTGCCGAAAAGTAAAATAAGAGAAAAGAGAAAAATTAATGGTTTTTCATTTTTTTGAATCATTTTTTTTATTTTCTTCTTTATTTTCCATCTTTTTTAATTCTTCTTCTGAAAATTTTTTAATTTCTTCAAGTAATTTTTTTATAATTATATTACTCTCTTTTTGAATTAATTCTGATAATTGAGTGGAAAAATTTTCATACATCTCTGATGCTTTTTCTCCTGCAGCTCTGTCTTTATAAGCTCTTGCAAGTTGATAAAAAGCATCACCTCCAAGAGTCGCTTTGAGCTTTATAGTATTTTTGCATTCCTCTAGAGCCAGGTCCAGTTGTTCTGTTTTTATATATAAGAGAGCTAAATAATAATGAGGATAAGGATTTGATGGATTTATATCTACAGATTTCAAAAAATGACTCCTGGCTTTGTCCAGGAGACCCCTGGATTGAAGAAATTTACCATATTCTATGTGGGTAGTGACTTTTTCAGCAGAAATCTTTTCTCTCCAATTTTTATGTTCTGTTTTACTATCCAGGAGAGATGCTTTCTCAAGTTTTTCTAAAGCCCTTTGAAAATCACCTTTATTTTTGCAGGCTATACCCATATAATAATATATTTCTGCTGACTCTGGACAGATCTCACTGGCGCTCTGAAGTTTATCAAGAGCCAGACCGTATTGTTTCTGCCCTATATATACTTTCCCGAGTAATAAGAAAGCAGAACCACATTTTGGGTCTACTTCGAGAGCTTTTTCTGCTTCCTGGCCTGCCATCTCCAGATTACCCTTGCGGATAAATTCTTCCCCTCTGCAAAGGTGTCTTTTTATCCTTTCCTGTGGTAAAAAATAGAGAAATACCCCTGTGGCGATAGAGATTATACATATTACTATAAAGATTATTATTAATTTTTTACTCATAAGTTAGAGCTTTCATTTATCAGCTTTTTTCCTTAAGCTAAAAGCTTTAAATATAAAAGTTTTTTTCTGCTGAAGTTAATAATTTAACAATAATGTAAATACCGATACCTTTAACTCGTATGTCCTTTATTTAAGAATACTATTACAATTATATTTTGTCAATTACCGACGTGAGACGTAAAACGAAAGAAAGCTTGATTACATCGGTTTTACAAAGTTAAAAAATATGTTGTGTCCACCCTCAGGTCAGTAAAAATAATAAGGAGTTTTATTTTTGTGATTACTACAAAATATGATATAATAAATGTAATATCCGGGAATTTTCATTATTGTTAAATTGATAGCTTCAGTAAAAAATAAATTTAGCTATCACCAATTACGAAGGGAGAAAGCTGATAGATAAAGGTTGATTGTTGATAGCTGATAAATTAATTATGAGGGAATAAGGAGTAATGTCATTTTGACAAAATTCCATTTTATTATCTGTTTATTGCTGTTTATTTTATTGTTGAATTTGTCCTGTAAAGATAATGTAAAGCCTGAAGATTTTGATAAAAAAAACACGATATTTTTACCTCTTATTGATGAAGACATTACTCTTAATCCTCTTAAATTCCGCAATACTACCTCTAATAAAATTATCAAATTTCTTTTCGAACCTCTTGTGGAAGTAGATGAAAAAGGTGAGATAATCCCTAATCTGATTTCAGAATGGTTTGTATCTGAACATGGTCTTCTCTGGAATTTTACTCTGAGAAAAGACGTGTATTGGTCTGATGGAGAAAAGATGAATTCAGATGATGTGATTTTTACTTTAAATTATCTAAAAGATCCCAATCTATGCCCATTTTATGCCGATTCTTTTAAGATAATCCATACTGTGGAAAAAATAGATGAATATGGATTTAAAGTGAGATTAAAAGAAGTCTATACTCCTTTTCTGGTAATGCTTCATAATGTTTACCCTGTGCCGGAACATATAGTTAATAAATCAGGACTTTTGAAATTTTCCCGTTATCCTTCAGGAAATGGTCCTTATGTACTCCGCAATTTTAATATGAAAAGTTTTGTCTGTCTTTCGAGAAATAAAAAATACTGGAAAGATAGGTCTCTTACTGAGATAGAAAATGTAGTTTTTAGAATATATGATTATAAAACGAAGGCCTTTGAGGCATTTCTTTCAGGAGATTTAGACATTCTGGATGAAATGAGTCTGGAGGATTATAGAGAGCTTAAAGAAAAGAATTTTAAGCTTTATAATTATTCTGATGCCGGATATATGTGTATGGGATTTAATTTTAAAAAGACACCTCTTTTTTTAGATGTAAAAGTCAGACAGGCTATAAGCTACTCTATAGACCGTGATATAATGGTTCATTATCTTTTACATAACCTGGGAGAGATTTCTTACGGCCCCATTTATCCTTTTATGAGCACCTGGTATAATAAAGATATAAAAAAATATACCTTCAACCCTGATAAGACAACGGAATTAATGAAGGAAGCCGGTTGGCATAAAGGGGAGAAGGGATATTTTGAAAAGAAGGGAGAGAACTTTAATTTTAAAATTGCTGCAGGTAAAGGTAACTCTCTTCATGAAAGAACAGTTACAATACTTGCTGAAAATCTTCTGGAAGCAGGTTTTGCTGTAGAACCTGTATTTATGGAATGGAATGAATTTGTAAAGAGTATTATGAACGGGAAACTGGATAGCTGGTGCGCCTATCTCTTTGGTGGTGGTATTGATCCTGATAATATAACTTATTATTATTACTATTCCGGTCTTACTCCAGAGAAAGGTAACTATGGTTTTTATTCCAACTGTGAAGTTGATAAGATTTTAACTCTTGCCAGAAAAGAATTGAATAGAGATAAACGTATTGATATGTATTATAAATTACAGGCCATACTGGGAGAAGACCTTCCAGTTATATATATTTATAGCTGTGATAGTCTTATTGCGGTGAATAAGAGAATTGAGATACCGTCAGGCACAGACCCACGTCCCTTAAGGGGTTATAGAGATTTTAGTAAGTGGAATATAATTAGTGAGAGGTGAGAAGTGAGGTACTGTATTTATGCATCACCCGTCATCTATTACTCAATAATTATAGTTTTGCACTTTTTTAAAAAACTATAAAGTTCTTATGTAGTTAAATAAGTTATGTAATGCTCAAATAGTCATATTATTTTCTAAAAAGATTAAGCAGGAAAAAAGACTTGCTTATAGAAATCTTTAAGTTCAAATGATAATACCATGACATGGAGGAGGGGTGAAGTATGAATAAAAATTTTACACTGGAAGTTATAAAGGTTCTGTTACTTTTCTTTTTTGTGCTTCTTATGGGTATAAATATTCTTCAGCTTAATAATATGGAAAACCGTCTTATTCTGTCAGCCAGCAAGATAGAATCCATACTTGAGACTAATAAACAGACCATGATATCTATTGAAAAGCTTAATAGCAAAATTCAGTCAGGTGTGTCAGTAAAAAACGGTTCAAATAACGGAACTGAAGATAAAAAAACCCCTCAGCCAGAAGCTCGAAAATGGCTTCACCCGGAAGTTAAGAATTATCTTGTAGAAGAAAAAGATTTTGTCCTTACCCCTCCTGAAGCAAAAACAGACGGCGTTATCGTGAGATATTACGGAACAGATCCTAAAGGATTTAACCCTCTTACAGTAAATGATGCCAATCTGAGTGAATGTATTAAAAATTATGCTTCAGAGTCTTTTGCTACTCATCATCGCAATAATCCATCTCTCTGGAGGCCCATGCTTGCCGAAAGAGTAGAGATTACAGATGATTATAAAGAATATACTATATATCTGAGAAAAGATGTAAAATGGCATAAACCTGCTGTGGACTGGTCAAATCCACGTTATGATTGGCTTAAAGGTGATCATTACGTTACATCAAAGGATGTGAAATTTACAATAGATCTCATTCTTAACCCCCAGGTAGAGTGTGCATCAAAACGTAATTACTATCAGGATCTTGAATATTGCAAGGTCCTTGATGATTATACTGTAATCTTTCGATGGAAGACAAAGACCTATAACTCTATCAATTTTACACTTGGTCTTGAACCTATTCCTGAATTTGTATATGGCTATGATGAATATGGTAAACCCTATCCAAAAGAAAATTTAGGACTTAAATTTAATGAACACTGGTATAATATGAAATTTGTTGGTTGTGGTGCTTATGAATTTGTTTCTTATGAACCGGGAGTTGCTATAAAACTCAAAAGAAATGAAGAATACTATGATGAAAAACCTGCCATAAAAGAGCTGGTATGGCTTATATATGGTGATACTGTTCAGAATGTGCTTAAAATGAAAAGTAAGGAACTTGATTTTATTGGTCTTACCTCCACACAGTACAGAGAAGAAATACTGAATGGTAAAGCGGACTCTCCATTTAAAAACGGCCAGATTCATCATCAGAAATTTCTTGTGTCATCCTATTCATATATAGGATGGAATGCAGATAATTTTATTTTTTCTGATAAAAGAGTTCGTAAAGCTATGACCTATGCCTTTAATCGCAAATTGTTACTGGAAAATGTTTTCCTTGGTCTTGGAGAGCTTACAAGTGGCCCTTTCTTTGTAAAAGCCCCTGCTTATGATCAAAATATTAAGCCCTATGATTTTAATCTGGAAACGGCAAAAACCCTTCTCTCTGAAGCAGGATGGAAAGACATTGATAATGATGGTATCCTTGAAAAAAATATTAAAGGTGAAGTGAAAGAATTTGAGTTTTCCCTTCTCAGTTTCGGTAGAAGTGCTGAGTGGAAAGCTGCAATCAATATATATAAGGAAGATCTTTTAAAACTCGGAATAAAGATGAATATACAGACTCTCGACTGGGCAGTAATGCAAAAGAGAATGGAAGATAGAGAATTTGATGCCTATACAGGAAGTTGGACCCTACCCTGGGAACAGGACCCCTATCAGATATGGCATTCGTCTCAGGCAGATCAGCCCAAAAGTTCAAATAGAATAGGCTTCAGGAATAAAGAAGTAGATAAACTTATAGAAGAACTGCGTTCTACTTTTGAACAGGAACAAAGAATAAAACTATACCATAAAATTCATGCTATTATTCATGAAGAAGAACCCTATACATTTTTCTACTCCTCTATGGCAGTTTATACCTGGCAGGATTATGTAAAAAGGGTAATGCTCAGTAAACTCAGGCCTCATGCCGATTCCAGTCCGTGGTATATAGATAAAAGTGGCATGGCCACTGATTCGGGAGGAAAGTAATTGTATACTTATATTATTAAGAGAATTCTTTTAATGATACCTACCTTTTTTTCCATATCTCTTATTGTATTTGTTATAATGAACCTTGCTCCAGGTAAACCTGGAGGAGAACTTTTAAGTGCAGAAGGTGAATCAGGAGAAGCAGGAGGGGCCAAAAGACAGGCCTATTTAATATTTAAACAGCAATTTAATCTCGATAAGCCAATTCTTTTTAATCTTCGTTTTGCTATTAAGACAGAAGAAATAGAAGGTTATCTTATGCAGATTGTAAATGAAGATGGTAAAACATCCGGAAAATATATTATCAGGGCACAGGATATACTTGAAGATTACGGCGAGTATTCAGTTCCTCATTTAATAAAGATAATTAATAAAACAGAGAACTCGAAGATTCGCCATATGGCAATATCATATCTAAGTCAGAATGCCCAGAGAAGAATAATTAATCCTTATGCAACAGAACTTGATGAAAAGACGAAAGAAGAAAATAAAGAAATTGATGCGGAAAATCTTTATTTAAGAGATCTTACTTATAAACTTGATTCTCCGGAGGAACAACAACAGGCTGTTGTACAGAAATGGAATGAATGGTATGATAAGACAAAAAGTCGTTTTGCCTATTCTGCTCCTGAGAAAGTATACAAATTTTTATTTGATACCCGTTTTGCCAGGTACTGGTGGAATTTGCTTCATCTTGATTTCGGTGTTTCTCATGTTGACAAACAACCGGTTATAAAAACTATACTTTCTAAAATTAAATATTCTCTAAGCCTTTCAGTACCTGCTGTTTTTTTAGCATATATAATCTCTATACCACTGGGTATATTTTCTGCTGTTAAACAGAATACTTATTATGACAGGATTATAAGTACAGTACTTTTCCTTCTTTATTCATTGCCCAGTTTCTTTGTGGCTACCTTGCTTCTTACCTATTTTTCCGAGGGTGGAGGTTATTATTCTGTCTTTCCTACAGGAGGTTATATAAGCCGTAATGCCATGGAGATGACAACTCTTACTCAAATACAAGATGTCTTATGGCATCTTGTATTACCTTTAATCTGTATGACCTATGCTTCTTTTGCTTCTCTGTCACGTTATGCAAGAGCAGGCCTTCTGGAGGTTATAAGAAGTGATTATATAAGAACCGCAAGGGCCAAAGGTTTATCTGAATTTATGGTTATAGGTAAACATGCAGTAAGAAATGGTATGATACCAATAATAACACTTCTTGGAACCATTCTTCCTGTTGTGATAAGCGGTTCTGTTATTATAGAATATATCTTTGGAATTCCCGGTATGGGAACACTATCCATTAATGCTATTTTTAACAGGGACTATAATACCATAATGGGTATACAGTTAATTTCTGCAACCCTTTTACTTGTGGGATTATTGATCTCAGATATACTTTATTCCATTGTGGATCCCAGAATAAGTTTTAAATAGTGAATAGAAAGAAATGATTGATGAAAGAGGAAAATGATAAAACCCCGGAACAACCTAAATATGAAAAAGTAAGCTACTGGGAAGTCGTATGGGGACAGCTCAGGAAAAATAATATAGCCATAGCTGGTCTATGGTGTATACTCTTATTTATTCTCATAGCTGTCTATGCACCACTTATTTCCCTTAACCAACCTTTTTATTTCAGTTATGAAGGAAAGACTGCCTATCCATTTTTTGGAGCCCTTTTTAACAGGAATTACTTTGAAAGTGGTGTGGATATTTTCTTTAATCTATTAATGGTCCTGAGTCCTTTTTTTATAATAATTTATTTAATATCTTTCTTTCTTACGGGAAAGAATTTTAAGAAGATCAAAGGAAATATTATGGGTGGATTTACTCTGGCCCAGATGATTTTATTTATTATACTCATTATATTTCCAACCAATCGCCCCATTATAGATTATAAGGCAAAGATAGAAGAGATAGAAGCTTCAGGAGGGAAGGCCTCCTATATGTTTCCTCTTTTAAGATATTCCTATAGGGAGAGTGATATGACAGAGCCACCGCCTCAACCACCCAGTGGTAGTCACTGGCTTGGAACAGATAAAGAAGGCAGAGATGTCTTTGTAAGAATGGTCTATGGCACAAGAATTTCTATGACCATAGGAGTAGTAGCTGTTTCAATTTATGTGACCATAGGAATTATACTGGGTTCCACAGCAGGGTTTTTCGGAGGAAGAATTGATCTATGGATTACCAGATTTATAGAGGTTATGATCTGTTTTCCATCCTTCTTTCTTATTCTCACAGTAGTTTCCTTTATAGAGAAAAGATCTATTTTTCATATAATGTTTGTCATAGGAGTGACTCACTGGACGGGAGTTGCAAGGCTTGTAAGGGCTGAATTTTTAAAATTAAAAAATATGGATTATGTCCAGGCCGCTATAGCACTTGGTATGAGCAAAGCAAGGATTATGTTCGGTCATATTCTTCCCAATGCTATGGCTCCTGTTCTTGTATCGGCTACTTTTGGTATTGCTGCTGCAATTCTTACTGAATCCAGTCTTTCATTTCTGGGGTTAGGTGATCCTTCTGCGCCAAGCTGGGGAGAACTCCTTAATGTTGGAAGAGTGGAAGGAAAATTATGGCTTATTCTCTCACCGGGGTTTGCCATATTTTTTGTTGTTTTTATTTTTAACCTGGTAGGAGAAGCACTGAGGGATGCATTGGATCCGAGATTAAGACAATGAAAAAGTGAAAAATGAAAAGTGAAACTTTGGAAATTAGTCTTTCGTTTCACGTTTCACGTTTCACGAATTTAGGAGTTGACTCATAATTGACTGTTCAATCAGAGGTTAAATTAGCTGAAAAAAGTGAAGAAAAAAGAGAATTATTAATAGATGTAAAAAAGCTCCATACCTATTTTTATACAGATGCAGGTCTTGTTAAGTCGGTAAATGATGTTTCCTATAATATATATAAAGGTGAAACCCTTGGACTTGTTGGAGAATCAGGGTGTGGAAAATCTGTATCTGCTATGTCTATTATGCGTCTTATACCTCAACCACCCGGGAAAATTGTAGAAGGAGAAATTATTTTTGAAGGAAAAGATCTTACAAAAATATCTGAAGAAGAAATGAGACAGATCAGAGGGAATGAGATATCTGTTATATTTCAGGAACCTATGACAAGTCTTAATCCTGTTTACACTGTAGGGGATCAGATACAGGAAGCCATAGCACTTCACCTGAAACTTGACTATGCCCAGGCCAGAACGAGAACTATAGAAATGCTGGCAAAGGTGGGAATTCCGTCTCCTGAAATCCGTGTGGATGATTATCCGCACCAGATGTCAGGAGGGATGAAACAAAGGGTTATGATTGCTATGGCATTGTCTTGTAACCCCAAACTCCTTATTGCTGATGAACCTACTACGGCTCTGGATGTTACTATTCAGGCACAAATACTGGATCTTTTACGAGATCTTCAGGCAGAATATGGTATGTCAATTCTTCTTATAACCCATGATCTTGGTGTTATAGCTGAAATGGCTCACAGAGTGGTAGTTATGTATGCAAGTAAATGTGTTGAACAGGCTGATGTATGTGAATTATTTGAAAATCCAAAACATCCCTATACTGTAGGGCTGTTTAACTCTCTACCGAAAATACATGTAGAGCAAAAGATGCTTGAACCAATTCCCGGAATGGTTCCAAACCCTCTGGATTTTCCTGTGGGATGTAAATTTAATACCAGATGTGTCCACGTTATGGATATATGTAAAGAAAAGGAACCTCCTTATTTTGAAGTGGCTAAAAATCACTGGGCAGCATGCTGGTTAAATGAGAGGTAAGAATGGAAATAAAAGCAACTATAAAAACTAAGGATAAGACTGATAAAAAAGAAGAGAATAATATCCTGGAGGTAAATAATCTTAAAAAGCATTTTCCCGTGACTGCCGGTATATTTTCCAGAATTGTAGGATGGGTTAAGGCTGTTGACGATGTATCTTTTTATTTAAAAGAAGGAGAAACTCTGGGTGTTGTAGGAGAGTCAGGATGTGGTAAAACAACAATTGGAAGAACAGTTCTTCGTCTTATTGAACCAACAGATGGAAAGATTTATTTTAAAGGTGAAGATCTTATGGGACTAAGAGGTGAAAAACTTAGAAAGTTTCGCAGGAATATGCAGATAATCTTTCAGGACCCTTATTCATCTCTGAATCCAAGAAAAACCGTAATGGATATAGTAGGAGAATCTCTTTTAGTTCATGGTGTTGCAAAAGGTAAAGAAAGAGAGGATATGGTTGCAGAGCTTCTTGAAAAAGTTGGTCTTTCTCCAAAATATATAAACCGTTATCCCCATGAATTCTCAGGTGGCCAGCGCCAGCGTATAGGAATTGCCAGAGCAATTGCTCTTAATCCGTCTTTTATAGTCTGTGATGAACCTGTTTCTGCCCTTGATGTTTCAGTTCAGGCCCAGGTGATAAATTTATTGATAGATTTGCGGGAAGCTCTTAATCTGTCATATCTTTTTATAGCTCATGGTCTTTCTGTGGTAAAACATATTTCAAATCGTATTATGGTTATGTATCTCGGGAAAATGGTTGAAGTTTCTGATGCAGTTGAGCTTTTTGTAAATCCTCTCCATCCTTATACAAAAGCACTGCTCTCGGCAAACCCTGTACCTGACCCGAGACATAAGATTAAAAGAATTATACTTGAAGGTGATGTGCCGACTCCATTAAATCCTCCACGGGGCTGTCCTTTCCATCCCCGATGTCCAGAGATGCTTCCTCAATGTTCAAGTGTAGTGCCCCCTTTAAGGGAAGTAGGAAGTGACCATGTCTATGTTTGTCATCGTGAATACTAATATAAAACAATCAGCAATCAGCTCAGGAATAAAGCTAAAAGCTGAGGGCTGAAAACTGAAAGCTAATAATAATTTAATAGACATAGAGCCTTATGACCGGGTTTATGGAAAGAAATAAATGGATGAAATATTTTTAGACCTTAAAGATCTCCATGTCAAATTTTATACGGATTCAGGTATTATCCATGCTGTTAACGGAATAAGTTTTACTCTAAAAAAAGGAGAAAAACTCGGTATAGTAGGTGAATCAGGTTCAGGGAAAAGTGTTACGGCTCTTTCCATTATGGGTTTACTTCAATGTCCTCCTGCCAGGATATCCAGAGGAGAGATAATTTTTCAGGGAGAGAATCTTCTGAAAAAGACAGATAATGAAATGAGAAAAATTAGAGGAAACAGGATTTCCATGGTTTTTCAGGATCCCATGACGAGTCTTAATCCTGTTTTTACTATAGGGGATCAGCTACTTGAAGCAATATTATTACATCAAAAGGTTTCAAAAAAAGAAGCCATAAATATGGCTATAGATATGTTGAAAAAGGTGAAAATTCCTGAACCGGAGGCAAGAATGGTTTCTTATCCCCATCATTTAAGTGGTGGTATGCGTCAGCGTATTATGATAGCTATGGCTTTATCCTGTAACCCTGATCTCCTTATAGCAGATGAACCCACAACTGCTCTGGATGTTACCATACAGGCTCAAATACTCAGTTTAATGAAGGAATTAAATCAATCTTTCGGTTCTTCTATAATTCTTATTACTCATGATCTGGGAATTGTTGCAGAGTTGTGTAAAAATGTAATGGTAATGTATGCCGGATATATTGTAGAATATGCTGATGTTAAGACTATATTTAAAAATCCTCTCCATCCTTATACTCAGTGTTTACTTGCCTGCCGTCCCCGGATGGAGGATAAAGAGAGAAAACCTTTATTTACTATAGCCGGTCAACCTCCAGATCTCTTTCATTTATCCGAAGGATGTGTTTTTTATCCACGATGTATATGTTCTGAAGATAGATGCAAGAAAGAACCAGTTGTTCTTGAATTAGTAGAAACGGGACATATGGTGAGATGTATTAAGAGATGAAAGGTGATAAGAAGTGAAAAATGAAGAGTGAAGAGTAAGAAATAGTACTCATCATTCATCACCCATCACTCATTGTGCATTACATTTTATGAATTTACTGGAACTTCGGAATATAAAAAAATACTTTCCTGTAAAAAAAGGTCTTATATTTGCTACAACTGTTGGCAATATCAGAGCAGTTGATGGAGTGAGTTTCTTTATAAAAGAAGGGGAAACTTTCGGTCTGGTTGGTGAGAGTGGTTGTGGCAAATCGACTCTGGGTAGACTAATACTTCGTCTTATAGAACCAACTGAAGGTGAAATAGATTTTAAAGGAATAAATATATTAAAACTCAGTCCCTTAGAAATGCGTAAGATGAGAAAGGATATGCAGATAATCTTCCAGGATCCTTATGCTTCACTTAATCCTCGTATGACTGTGGGAGATATTATAGGTGAACCTGTTGATATCCATAGTGTTGCCAGAGGATCAGAAAGAAATACTATGATTAAGAAACTTTTAGAGAGAGTAGGTTTGAGTTCATATTATATAAATCGTTATCCCCATGAATTCAGTGGTGGCCAGAGGCAGAGAATTGGTATTGCGAGAGCTCTTGCTGTACAACCGAGATTGATTATTGCTGATGAACCTGTATCTGCTCTTGATGTTTCTATTCAGGCTCAAATTATAAACCTTCTTCTGGACCTCCAGAAAGAAATGGGCTTAACCTATCTTTTTATCGCTCATGATTTAAGTGTAGTAAAACATATAAGTCACAGAGTAGGTGTTATGTATCTAGGGAAATTAATGGAACTTGCTCCATCGGAGATACTTTATGCCAGTCCCCTTCATCCCTATACAAGAGCTATATTATCAGCCATACCCCCGTCTGATCCTGAGGTGGAACATAATCCTATAATACTTGAAGGTGATGTGCCGAGTCCCCTTACTCCTCCCTCTGGTTGTTCTTTTAGAACCAGGTGCTGGCTTTCAGAGGAGATCTGTCATAAAGAAGAACCGCCTCTTTTAGATTATGGGAATGCCCATTTTGCAGCCTGTCATATGATTAAATCGTAAGGATATATTAAAAAAGACAGTTATACCGTGAAGCGATAGCGGAACGATTAGCAGTGGGAGCAGTCACAAATATAAATACATTTTTCATGTGATAATTTTTAAAAGGTAAAAAGAGTTCGATATAAAATATATATATATAATTTAATTGAAAGGTGATAATTATGTCTGAATTATTACCGGGAACCCTTTTAAATAATAATTATAGAATAATCAAATTAATAGGTAAGGGTGGAATGGGAACTGTCTATCTTGCAGAAGAAGTAACAAGACCTGAAAATAAATATGCTATTAAAGAACTTATATCAAATTTTCAGGACCATGAGCAGGAACAGATTGCCTTCCAGACTTTTAATAAAGAAATACAGTTTTTATCTCAATTAAATCATAATCAGTTGCCCCTATTTTATGGCACCTTTTCTCATATGAACAGACATTATCTGGTTATGGAATATGTTGAAGGGGAAAACCTTGAGAGCATACTCCAAAAAAAAGAAGGTCCTCTTCCTGTAGATGATGTTCTGTACTGGGGTATTGAAATAGCCAATGTCCTTAATCATCTTCATACTCAGAGCTCAGGTCCGATAGTTTATAGGGATATTAAACCGGCAAATATTATTATCACATTAACTGGATGTGTCAAACTTGTAGATTTTGGAATAGCTCGCAGATATGATCCTTCTAAAGTGACTGATACGCTGCGATTTGGAACACCGGGCTATGCAGCACCGGAGCAATTTAAAAGTGCAAAACTTGGCCAATCTACTCCAAAATCTGATATATATGGTCTTGGTGTTATACTTTTTCAACTTCTTACAGGTTATGATCCGACTATTACACCCTTTCATTTTCCTTCTATAAAATATCTTAATTCTGCTGTTTCAGGAGAACTCGAAAAGATTATAAATAAAGCTATACACTTAAAACCTGAAATGAGATATGAAAATATGGCAGCTTTCCGTGATACATTGATAATGTACAGCAGGGAAAAATATCAATCTCATCAGCAATTACCTGTCCTGAGAAAAGAGAAACAATATCTGGAAGAGGTTAAAGAGAGCAGACACATAAAAGAAGCGATCCGCCAGGATAGAGCACCTATGAAAGTATATGCAAAGGCTATTGTCAGTCTGGGAACATTTATCTGCACTTTCGGGGCTACATCGGGTCTTACATTAATTTCTTGTACAAGTACCTTTGGTACCTTACTCCCTGAGCATATTCCGGTAATCTTATGGGTAGGGTTCATCCCGGCATTAATACTGTCTCTTGCAATCTTACTGGGTGATTTTAGATACTATTAGGAGAATTTTTATGAAGTGTAGAAATTGTGGTTTTCATAATACTGATATAGTTAGATTTTGTACTGAGTGCGGAAGTCCTATGGATTGGAAAGATATCTCTCCCTTTCAAAGTGCCTGTCCCTCTCGTTATCAGAAAACTGTTACATTACCTTCTGGAAATGATCCCAAGATTCTTTATCTGGCAAGAGAAGGATGGAACTGGGGAGCTTTCATTTTTAGCTGGATATGGCTATTGTGTCATAATATGGTGCCTTCTGGTATAGCTCTTTTTCTGATATCTTTCTTTTTCGGCCCTCTTACTATTGCTGCTTCTATTTATCTGGGGATAAAGGGAAACGAACTTGCCTGGACTTACAGACCTTTTAAAAATCTGCAACATTTTGAAGAAACGGAGAAAGCATGGTCGAAATGGGGTTTAATATTATTTTTTGGATGGTTTGGCTTTATATTGTTAATGTTTATATTTATATTCAGTATTATTCCTCATTAAAAATTGCTTGATTTTATAAATGATTTTAATGTATAATGAATTCATTAAGGGTTAAGGGTTAAGGGTTAAGGGTTAAGGGTTAAGAGAAAATTAGTTTTAATCCCTTATTATTCGCTAATTAGGAGGTAAGACATGAAAAAATTATTTTTACTTTTTTTTCTGTTGCTTTTAATAACCTGTTTTGTTTTTACAGGTTGTGACGGCGACGGCGATGATGATGGCGGAGACGACAGGGTTCAAACAGGTAATGTAGAAGATATTACCCATTTGGATTATATCCCTGGAGAGATACTCGTAGATTTTAAAGATAACATATCTGCCGGTGAAATCCAGAATTTTAAGAAAAAATATCATCTTGAGCATTTAACTTTTAACAGTAAGTATTCTGAAGATGCAAAACTTATGAGAGCAAAAATAGAGTACCATAATCTTCAGTCTCTTATAGATATTTTGTCGAAAGATCCTTCTGTAGAATATGTTGAACCTGATTATATTTATTATGCTTATAGTTTAAAACCAGATGATCCTCTTTATAAATATCAGTGGCATATGGATCAGATAAATGTAAGAAGTGCCTGGGATGTAACCAGAGGAGAAGGTGTAGTAGTTGCTGTCATAGATACAGGTGTAGCCTATATAAATCAGGGAAAATTTCACAGAGCAGAAGATTTAGAAAAAACCTCTTTTGTACAGGGTTATGACTTTGTAAATGATAATCCCTACGGATGTGATGACAACTGTCATGGAACTCATGTAGCCGGAACTATTGCTCAGTCTACCTATAATGGCAAAGGTGTAGTAGGTGTAGCATATAATTGTAAAATAATGCCTCTTAAAGTTCTCAGTGCCCAGGGTTTTGGAAGTGTTGCCGATATAGCAGATGCCATTAGATTTGCAGCAGATCACGGGGCAAAAGTGATAAATATGAGCCTTGGTGGACCCTTCCCGAGTAAGATTATGGCTGAAGCCTGCACATATGCCTATAAAAAGGGAGTTACTATAGTATGTGCTGCTGGTAACAGTAGCTCCACCCGTATAGGTTATCCTGCTGCTTACCCTGAATGTATTGCTGTATCAGCAGTAAGATATGATAAAGAAATTACTTTTTATTCCAATAGAGGAAAAGATATTGACATAGCTGCCCCCGGGGGTGATCTAAGGGTTGATCAGAATGGTGATGGTAAAAAAGACGGAGTTCTCCAGAATACTATAGCCAGAATGAACCCTGCTACAGATGATTATTATCTCTTTCAGGGAACATCTATGGCTTCTCCTCATGTGGCAGGAGTTGCTGCAATGGTAGTTTCTCTTGGTGTTACTAACCCGAAGGCAGTAGAAGGTGTACTTAAAGATTCTGCAAATAAAAATGTTCCTGAAGACCTGGATTATGGTTATGGAGCAGGTATAGTAGATGCCGGTAAGGCTGTCATGCACGCTGGCCTTTTAAGAGGATTTGTGAAATTACTCCTGGCGTTATTTTTACTGGCAGGCCTCTTTTATATATTCCAGAATATTACCGAAATCAGTATAATGCCCGATTCTCCACTTTTCTTTATAGGGACAGTAACAGGTTCATGTGGACTCTTTTTCCTTCCCTTTTTTGGAATACCTGTACCATTCTTTCAGGAAATAATCTGTAATGGCTTCCCTCAGTGGGATATGGCTATATTCGGTGCTTGCCATCATCAGACACCTTTATTTTACAGCGCTATTCTGCCTTTTTTGTTAACTTTTCTCTTTGCAAGATGTGACATTCTCAGAAAATTCTTTATAGGTTTTAATATCGGAGTGGCAGGACATCTTTTCTATGCAGCTCTGAGTAATGATGCACATATGATTTTAGTTCCTCCCATACTTGATAAAGTCTTATTACTTTTAAGTGTGGCTATATGTTTATATCTGGCATGGACTTTACTGGGAGGTTTAAATAATAAAAAGAGTGAAGCATAAGAAGTGAGACGTGATGCGTAACGATTGTTACGCATCACGGTATATTTAAATTCTTATTTTTTAAGTTCCTCCAGGACACGAATCATCACTATCTTTGTGAGTATATCTTCTTCTCTATCCAGAGCATCCTTAAGAGCAGGCACTGCATATTTCATTCCAAGATCCTGAATGCATTTTGCTGCCAGCGATCTTGCAAAGCTGTCTTCAGATGTGACTTTGTCTGTTAAGATGTGTTCATATCCTTTCTCTCCAAATTTATTCATAGCATAGGCTATGGCAATCTTTTCATTGTCTGTAACACTTTTTTCATACATTTCTTTGAAGCTTTCCTTTAAATTAATCTGCTCCAGGTCAGAAAGGGCAATTATAGCTGTAGATTTTATTATGTACTCCTTTGAAGAGAGTGATTCTGTCAGAGGTTTTATAGCTTCAGTGCAGTGAAGTTTTCCCAGAGCGGCAGACAGAAAAGCTTTGACCCAGGGATCTTCTTCTGTATGATATTTTTTTAGTATCCTTTCTGTTGTTCTACTGTCTTTAATTATTAGCAATGAATAGGCAGCAGTGGTTCTTACATAGGTGTCTTCATCCTGTAAAGCCTTGAAAAGATAATCAATGCTATTTTTATCCATATAACCGATACAAAAGGCAGCAGCACTTCTAACACTGGGTGAGGGGTCATCCAGTGAATTTATAATCTGGTTTACAGTATTTTTCTCATTCATAAAGGTAAGAGCATAAATAGCAGCACTTCTTACATATTCATCCTTATCCTGTAAAGCTTTTGTTATTACAGGAATTACTCTGTTTCCTCCTATATAAGCAAGATTGTATATTGCTCCTTCTCTTATATAAGTGTTATCCTCTTCTGTAAGTTTTATAAGGGTGTCTATAGAATCTTCCACTTTCAGGTAACCCATAGCATTTATAAGATAGTATAATACATCAGGATTTTTTTCTGTCCTGAGTATATTCAGTAAAGGTTCTGCGACTCTATTATCACCTGTAAGAGAAAGAGCATATATTATACTTGTTCTGGACGTACCGTCATCTTTTTTCAATGCTTCCAGCAGGGGTTCTACAGCTTCTTTAGATCTGAACACTGCAAGAGAATTTGCCGCAGAACTTCTCACATATGAACTAACATCAGAGAGGGCTTTTATTAATACAGGAATGGATACTGGATCTTTTATATATCCCAGAGATGTTATGGCTGTGCATCTTACGTTTTGATCTTTATCTTCTGCCAGTTCCAGAAGGGATTCCACAGCACCTTTATATTTTAAATTTCCCAGTGAAGAAGCTGCTATGTTGCGAATATCAGAATTATTATCCTTTAGAGACTTCAGGAGAATGTCTGCTGCTTTATCGCCTCCAAGAACACCAAGAGAAGCAATCACAGATTGCCTTACATATAAATCAGGATCTCCATAGGCCTGAAGTAATGCATCTACTACTTTATCACCTTTAAAGCTTCCAAGAGTTACAGCAACAGCAGTTCTAACAGTAGGATCTTTATCTTTTAAGGCTTTTATAACATTATCCAGCCCTTTTTCGATTCCATTGAGAGAATAAATTACTGATTGTCTTATATAGGGGTCAGGGTCATCTATTAACTTTAAAAGTGCATCTACTTCATTATCAAACCCGGTTTCTCCTGCAGCTATTCCATTGGCGATGTGTTGTCCTATGGACCCTATAGCTGTTGCTCTCACAGTATAGTCTTCATCGTTCAGGAGAGGCATAAGGAGTTTTATAGTATCTTTATCTCCTGAAACACTCAGAGCATATATTGCAGCAGAACGAACCTCAGATGCTTCATCCCTTAGTGCAGTAATAATGTTATCCCTTATACCTTCATCTTTGAAATAGTAAAGAGAACTTACTACTCCGGCCCTTACAGTGGGAGAAGGATCTTTCTTTAATGCTTTAAGAAGAGGATTTAATGCATCTGGAGAATTCAGTGTGCCTAATGACATGGCAGAAGCATAACGGACATTATCATCCTCATCTTCATGGAGCAACCTGATTAATATAGGTACTACCTGATCCATTGATCCTTCTGATATACTGCTCAGGTAGCCTATCCCATGAACTGCAGAAGCTCGAACTGCTGGATATGTATCATTGAGTGCTTCCATAAGGGCTTTCCATATGATTCCATCGGGATCATTTTGCCAGTAACCAAGGTTTGAAGCAGCACTGGCCCGGACATCTCCATTTATATCTTCTTTGAGGATTTTAATAAAAGCTTCCTTTGCTTTATCACTGCCTGTAGCTGTAAGTGAACTAATAATAGAGGAACGGACATTTTTATCGGCCTCCTTTGTTAAAAGATTTATAAGTTTTGTTATAATCTTTTCATCAGAGTAATTAGCCAGAGAAGTTATAACAGCAGTTCTCACTGTAGTATCTTTATCATCTACACCTGCTAAAAGTACTTCTTTTACTTTCTCATTGTTTGTATAAACACCCAGTGAATAAGCGGCAGCACTTCTAACTGAAGGGCTTTTATCTTTCATAGCCTTTATTAGAGCTTCCATTACCTCTTTTTCAGAATTAAAACCGGCAAGAACTGTAGCAATACTGGCCCGGACATTTTCGTCTTCATCGTTCATTGCATTTATAAGATGGCTTACCACTGCCGGGGTCATACCATTAAGAGAAGATACAGCAGCAGCTCTCACAGTGGGTTCAGGATCTTTGAGAGCTTTTATGAGAGCTTCTTCAACTTCCGGATCAGGGAAATAGGCCAGAGAATAAGCAGCAGAAACCCTGACAGAACTTTCTTTATCCTTTAATAAAAGTTCAATAAGTGGTTTTACTGATTTATCATCTTTTATATAAGAAAGAGAAGAAGCAGCATTACTTCTTATATCACTGTTAGAGTCCTTAAGAGCTGTCAGGATAGGAGAGAGAGCTTTTTCCCCCCCTATTGCACTAAGAGCAGTAATAACAGTATATCGAACATTAATTTCTTTATCATCCAGCATTTTTATGAGTATATCTATTACTCTGTCTTCTTTATAATATGAAAGAGAAGATACAGCAGCAATTCTGATAGAACTGTCGGGATCTTTTAACATATTTATGAGTATATCCAGTGCTTCAGGGTTCTTAAGAGCCCCCAATGAATATATAGCAGTAACTTTTATATTCTGATCCTTTTCTTTTTTTAATAATTCTATAAGAGCCCCGGTTGCTTCAGGATAAAACATATATTGGAGTGAAGATGCAGCATTGTACCGTACTGAGCTTTCTTTATCCTGAAGTGCTCTGATTAAGGCTTTCATAGATTTTTCTGATGGGAAATAAGACAGAGATACTGCTGCAGCACTTCTTACATCAGGAGATTTATCAGATGTAAGTACATTTGAAAGGGAATCCAGTGTTTCTTTACCTTTTATACAACCCAGAGCTGATGCAGCAGCTGCTCTTACTTCACTATCGGTGTCCTTTAAAGCCTCGATTAATGGTTTTTCTGCCTTTTTATCATACATATAGCTCAGAGAATTTGCTGCAGCACTTCGTACACCTTTATCCTTATCGTTTTTTAGAGTTTCAATAAGATGAGGTATAGCCTTTTTATCACCTATGGTACCCAGGGCAGTAACTGCTGTAAGCCTTATATCTACATCATTATTTTTAAGAAACTCTACTATAGAAGGCACAGCATCTAAAGCTCTTATATAACTGAGAGAATTTATAGATAAAATTACTAAATCTTTATCCTGTTCTTTCAGAAGTTCTATAAGAGGACGGGAGGCTCTTAAATCACCTGTATAACCAAGAATATATACAGCTTCAGTTCTTATGGTTTTGTTTTTATTTTTTAGGGCCTCTATAAGAATCGGCACAGCTTCACTACCCATTTCAGTTAGCCTTTCTCTGGCTGCCTGCAATGTATTTGGATCATTACTGCCGAGATTTTCTATGAGTTTACCTGTTTCTTCAGAAGCCTGAAGAGGAGGAGTAATAAATCCTGCTAATAAAAGAAATAACAGAATATATAATACTTTTTTATACATAATATCATCCTTTCAAAATGTCTTTAACTTAATTATATTCTATAGATTCAATCAACTCTCCTTTAACAAAAAGGCACTTTAGAGTCTAAATTAACCTCACTTGTACTGAAAGTTTACTATAATTTCACTCTTTTTAATCTCAAACTATTACTTACAACACTGATACTGCTGCAGGCCATGGCAAGGGCAGCCAGCATGGGGTGTAAAGATCGTAAGAACTCAGGGAAAAAAGTAAAAGGATAAAGGACTCCTGCTGCTACAGGGATAAGAATAATATTATAGAAAAAGGCCCAGAAGAGATTTTGTTTAATTATTTTCATAGTTTCTTTGCTGAGTGCAATGGCCTGAACTACAGATCTCAGATCACCTCTCATAAGAGTAATATCAGCTGTTTCCATTGCTATATCCGTACCTGTTCCGAGAGCTATTCCAATATCAGCTTCTGCCAGAGCAGGAGCATCATTTATACCGTCTCCAACCATAGCTACAGTTCCTTTTCTTTCTTCCTTAAGTTTCTTGATTTCTTTTGCCTTATCAGAAGGTAATATACCGGCCATTACATTGGAAATATTTACTTCTCTGGCTATAGCTCTGGCAGCAGTCCGGTTATCACCGGTTATCATTATAACCTGAAGTCCAAGTTTATGCATACTATCTATAGCTTCTTTAGATCCTTCTTTAACTTTATCAGACAGAGCAATAAGGCCAGATGCCATATTATCAATAGCAACACATATAACTGTTTTGCCTTTTTCTTCCAGTTTTTCCATATACAGGACAAGTTCCTGAAAATTAATTGATCTTTCCTTCATCATTTTGAGATTACCTGCCAGTAGTGTGTGTCCTTTCACCTGTCCGGTTATTCCATAGCCGGATAAGGCCTGAAATTCTTTTATTTCAGAAAAGATAAGGGATTGCTTTTTTGCTTCTTCTACAATTGCTTTTCCCAGAGGATGTTCACTCCCTTTTTCTGCCGATGCAGTAAGTTGTAATAATAATTCTTTAGATATTTTTTCAGAAGAGTTTGTTATTATATCTGTTACCACCGGTGATCCCAGAGTAATAGTTCCGGTTTTATCAAGAACTATTATCTTAAGTGTATGTGCTCTTTCCAGAGCTTCACTGTTTTTAAAGAGTATACCTTTTTCTGATCCTTTTCCTGTGGCCACCATAAGTGCCGTTGGAGTGGCAAGACCCAGAGCACATGGGCAGGCAATAACAAGGACTGCCACCATACGAACCATAGCAGAAGTGAAATCGGCATTAATCCACCATATTATTAAAGTAATAAAAGCTATAAGAATTACTGAAGGCACAAAAATACCAGCTACTTTATCGGCAATTCTCTGTATGGGGGCTCTACTGCCAGCTGCCTCCTGTACCAGACGTATAATCTGCGCCAGAACCGTATCTGAACCTGTTTTAGTAGCTTTAAACTTAAAAAAACCCTCTTTATTTATAGTAGATCCTGTTACCTCATGACCGGGTTCTTTATCTACAGGCAGACTTTCTCCTGTAATCATGCTTTCGTCTACTGAGGAATGACCTTCTATAACTATTCCATCTACAGGTATTTTTTCTCCGGGACGAACAACAACTATGTCTTCCGGTTTTACATTTTCTACTGGTATATCCACTTCCTGTCCTTCCAGGATAATTCTGGCAGTTTTAGCTTTCATGCCCATTAATTTTTTTATTGCACTCCCTGTCTGACCTTTGGCTCTGATTTCAAGCATTTTACCGAGTTTTATGAGGGTTATAATAACTGCTCCTGTTTCAAAATATACATGCTCTCCCAGTGTAGTCTTACCCATTGTCAGAGCTAAAGTTACTGGGATGCTGTAACAAAAAGCAGTGAGACTTCCAAGTGAAACAAGTACATCCATATTGGCACTTCTGTTTTTTAATGCTTTCCAGGCACCTGTATAAAAATCAAGTCCTACATAAAACTGAACAGGTAAAGCCAGTAAGAGGAAAAGATAGTTTATGAGAAAGTTATGGGACCAGTGTCCCAGAAAACCGAAATCCCTTCCCATACTCAAAAGAAAAATGGGTAAAGTGAAGATAAGTCCTATCCAGAACTTTCTATTTTCTTCTTTTATTTCAATCTCACGGGATATTTCTGTATTATCTTTATCTGCAGGTACTTCATAACCAATATCTTTTATTTTTTCAAAAATCTTTTTCTCTGTTATTACAGAAGGATTAAAGGTAACATATGCCATTTCACTGGCATAATTAACCCTGACCTCTGTTACTCCCTCGAGTTTGTTCAGATTTCTTTCAATTGTACTGACACAGTTAGCACAGTGCATTCCCTTTACAGGGAAAGTAATTTTTTTCTCTGCCATGGTGATCTTACTCTTCGGGAAGGTAATTAATCTCTATGAGGAGTTCCCTTATCTTATTCCAATTTGTATGAGACTCATCCCATTCTACAGTTACTATTTTATTGTCTTTATTGGCTTTTACGGATATAATACCCTCCAGTTCTCTTAATTCTCTTTCAATGGTTTTTACACAGTGTCCGCAGGTAATATTCGGAACTCTAAAGGTTTTATTTGCCATATAAATTCCCCCTTATGTATTTTAACTTTATATAAAGTTAGTCTGGTAGTTCTATTGGGTTAGAGAAAGCTAATAGCTGACTACTGCTAGCTAATAATAATTCTATAAATTTATCAAGAAACCCTTCTTGTGTTTACTGATTTTTCAACAATAATTAAAAAAATATTGCAAAAAATTTTATTATATACTTGACAAAATATATCAAGATATGTATAATAATATACAGAAACGATCATTGACTAAAAACCTTACTTATTAAAAATTTACAGTCTATTTCAGATTAAGATAATCTATCCTATTACTATCAGTAATTCTACAGGGCCTTCACCCACTCTATAGAAAATGAGAATTGACTGAAGTAAAAAGATTAAGATCTTAATTTAAGCACTGCAGGAAGGTTGATTATGAAACAACTTCAATCAAAAAACTGAGACCTCGGAAGGGTTAAAATAACAGGAGTCCTTAAATAAACCCTGAAGAGGTTTTAGTATTTTATAAGACATTAATTCTATAAGTGATAGAAATTATTAACATTATAAAACTTCCTGCCAGGAGAAGGCCCAGAATAATAGTTAAAAGAAGCCATAAAATATCAAGAATTTTATTTTTTTTCTGTCTGGTTTCCAGTAAACATCCCATTAAGAGTCCTGACAGTGCTCCTGCTATATGGGCTACATTGTTTGCACCTATAAATATTCCAAAGGCAAAAGCATAAATAGCCCACTTAAGAAAAAAATTACGAATTCTATTCTGGTTATTACGATGAAAATATGTTATACCCATTCCTATAAGACCGAAGAGAGAACCCGATGCACCTGCTGAAATAGCATTTTGAAGTAAAAACATTGTTGCCATAGATGCTGAAATACCTGTAATCATAAAGATTGAGAAAAATCTTTTAAAACCCAGTATTTGTTCCAGAACAGGACCTACCTGTATAAGAGCAAACATATTGAACCCTATATGGGCTATGCCAATATGGACAAAAATGCTGGTAATAATTGTCCACCAATCACCATTAAACGGTGTAAGCATGGCACCGGAAAGCCATAATGTTTTATTGCCAGGTGACATAAGAGAAGTAATTCCACCGTATGCCATAGAAAATATAAAGTCTGCTACAGAAAGAAATACAAAAATTGCCGTTCCTGCAATTACCTGTGATGTCTTCAACCCCAGAATCCGTCTGAATACTTCTATAAAATAGGGAGATACTTTTGCTCTGCATCTAGGACAAACTCTATCTTCTGGTGTAATAATGGCTCCACATGTGCATGCCCTGTTACGGCCTAACTCGGAGAAATATTTCCCTCCCATATTTTTTTTAAGAATAATAAGGTTTTCTTCATATTTACGTATTCTCCACTGCCAGACTGTTCCATTCATACCAAGTTTATCAAAAATTTTTTTCCAGTTCATTTTTATTTCTCCTCAAGTTTAAAAGTCATTAATTTACACTTCATGTCAATAAAGCCGGCAGATTATAAAATTTCTGTGCCTCCTGTTCATCTTCTCCTTCCCCTATAAGTATATTTGAACAGTTCCTTTTTTTTCCTATCTCTCTGGCTTTTTCTAAAAGTCTTCTGCCTGTACCTTTATCAAAATAATAAGGCTCCATATTTTCTGGAAACAACTATAATAATAGCAGAATATAGATGCAATTTAAACACATATTGTTAAATTTTTATTTAAATATATGTTATAATATCCTTAAAACTTCTGGAGGTTCTTATTATGGATAAATATATTAATGTTATAGAATTATGTCAGAAAGAAAGATATGCTTTTATAGTATCAGGAAGAGATGAACCGGAATTTCAACTCTGGGACACAGAGAATAGAAGTTGTATTAATAAACAGACTGTTGAAGGTTCAGGCCCTCTTACGGGTTTTAAACTTATAGATGACAGTGTGGCCCTTATAGAATGTCGTTATAAGACTATGAAATGGTCTTCCGGGAAAGGCCTCTACGATATAGAAAAGAGATTCTATTTAAATGAATCCCACTGGGAGATGTCAGGGAATGAACAATATGAACCTTCGGTGAAATCTTCCGATGGTTACAGGATATTTGCCCGGACTAATGAAAATAGGACTCTTGAAATAAGAGATGTAATGGAGAATGAAGCCATAGCTTTTATAAGGCACTCAGAACCTGTAGGATTGGCTGCCTTTCATCCCTATGGCCGTCTTATACTCTGGGGCAGTAGTGACAATGTGCTTCGTCTGTGGCATCTGGAAAAAGACAGACCTGTTACTACCTGGCAACTCAGAGGATATGCTACTGCCTGTGCCGTTACAAAGGATGAACTCATTGTATGTGGAGACTCAGAGGGTTATGTTTATTTTGTGGAAACTCCTTATGTGCCGGGGCGAGTTGGTGATGCAGATTTTCATAATACAACACTTAAAGGTAAAGTATCAGATATTTTGAAAACTGCAGGGGAACAGAAAAAGAAAGCCGAGAGTTTCCTTAAGGAAAAGTATGCTTCCATAAAAGATACAGTGGAAGAAAAAACACAGAAATGGAGGAAAAAGAGTTGATAATCATAAAAAGGACTTTTTCAGAGTAAAACCTTTATAATTCTGATATATTAGATTTTAAACTGGCCATAATGACTCCTGTATTCTGAAAGAATAATCAGCTATCCTACGAGAGATTATTCTACATGTAAAAGGGAACTAATCTATGATAAGAGATGATGGTATACTCCGTGAAGAATTACTTCAGGAAATTGCTACATTGAAACAAAGAATTTTTCAATTAAGTTTACTCTTTATAATTATTGTGTTATAATACAACCCAAAGGAGTGAGCTAATTATGATAAATAATGTTACTTTATCAGGTAAAAGTACACAATATAATCATAGACCTCTTCAAGTAACAAAAGATAGCACTGTATATGATATAAATGTTCCACAAGAAGAATTTATTCCTTCCTGTACTATTCAGAAACCTTATGCGCCTTTAATTACTTATGAAAAAAAACTCAATAAGAATATAGAAGATAGTAATGTATGTAAATTAGATGAAAGCTTACAAAAAAGTCTTCAGTTGAAATATGATAAAAGTATAAACATATTTTCCACAGCTCTTGCCCATGTAGCCAGGGTAAAAATGTTTAAACTTGCTGCCAGTCGTATTAATACTGTTATGGCTACAGGGAGATGGGTTACACTTGCCGGAGATAATAATATTAATATAGCAACATCCGGTGTAAAACACTTTACTAAAAAAGAAATAGAAGACATGTATAAGAGATTTAGTCATCTTGCATCAGATCCTGCAAAGGGTAATAAAATCTCTCCGGGAAGTATAGAAGAAGCCGTTATAGCTTTTGCAGCAGAAAAAGGCAATATTATACCTCACAGGGTAGAGAGAGAAAAAACAGGTCTTTCAGAATTTATAGATGCCAGAGGAATTACATGGGATGTTAAAAGTCCTGTTTCGCCAACTTTCTCCGGCGCCTGGACATTTGATCCCCATCATCAGTTAATGAAAATTCGTCATGATCTGAGCCAGGGAGACAGAACCCTTCTGAACTTAACAAGATGTAATGCTAAAGATACAAAAACGCTCTTAAATCTCTTAAAAGACGAACTTGAGCCAGAGGAACGTTCTCTTATTTATATACTTCTTAATAAAGAGGCCATTGAATTATGAGTGATCTGGAAGTATTTATGAAAAGACTTTCGGAACATAACAAATGGCTTGATATGAAACCTGATGGAGTGAGACTGGAGATTTCCGGTCTCAATCTTTCAGGTATAGATTTAATCGGAGCTTTACTTACAGAAGCCATGCTAAGGGATATATGTTTCAAAGGCAGCGTATTAACAGGAGCAAATCTTTCCGGAGCAGATCTGACAGGTTCGGATCTATCAGATTGTAATCTTTCCGGAGCAAATCTCTCTAAAGCCATACTTTATAAAACCAGATTAAGTAATTCCAATATGAATAATATTAAAGCACTTAGATGTGATTTCAGTTATTCCCTTATGAACAATACTTCACTTTATAATGCCGATTGCGAAGGATCTCTTTTTGTGTACAGTGATTTAAGGTATGCTGATGGAAGAAAGGGAAATTTTAAAAAAACTACTTTTGAAGGTGCAGGAATATACGCTTTTAACCTGCGTGATGCTTCTATTGACCCAATAAAAGGACAGCTGGTGGATTTTAGCCCTGATTTTAATGGTACTGATATGGGACCTATTGAAAGAATCTTATTTCCCACTAAAAGGCTCTTTTAAATATTTCTCTGCATAATCTACAGCACTATTATAATCTACGCCGCTTTTTATTACAGTTTCATATTCTTTTACTGCCAGGTCACGCTCTCCCTTTATATCATAGCAGTTCCCTAGAAGATTATGTGCCCAGACATCCATAACAGATTTTGTACTTCCACCTTTACCGGTTAAGCACTTTTTAAAAGCCTCTATGGCTTCATCCCATAAAGCTCTGTTCATATAAATCTGACCCAGAGAAAGCCAGCTTTTTGCATCATCAGGTCTCTTTTCTATTATCTTTAAAAATCCTTTTTCCGCTTTTTTATATAAACCTGCTGTTAAATATGAGGAAGCAAGGATTTTCTCTGCAGTTTCCCTGGCATAATCCAGATCTTCTCTCTTTTCTCCAAATATATAAAAGCCTCCATGAACTGTTTTATCAAAAAACCCATTTATTTCTATTGCAGGAGGATAGGCATTGTTTCCTCCTGGCTGAAGGAATTTAAAAGTCCTTTTTATACCTGTTTTTTTTGAAAAAACTTCCATATTATCACCTGTAGAAACTATAACCCTCATAGGATATAAATTACCAAAAAGATAGGAGAAATCTCTTACAGGTATACCTCTGGATTTCATAAAAGCCCTTACCTCTTCATCTGAAGAAACGGCCTTTGACCCTGGAGTCATTAATTCTGCCACAGAAGGATCAATGGGAATCCATCCGTAAGGAGGTAAAAGTATTTCTGCCCACTGATGACCTCCTCCCGTAAACCAGATACAGGTAACAGTCCTTGCTGGAATACCCAGGGATCTGCATAAAGCACAGAAGATTACACTGAATTCTCCGCAGTCTCCTTTCAATTTTTTAAAGGAAATCTCTGCACCTCTTTCTTCTATGGAAGGATATTCATATTCTATATTTTCCACTACCCAGTGAAAAATTTTTCTGGCCTGAAAATAGGGGTTCTTCTCTTCTCCTGCAATTTCTTGAGCCTTCTTTTTTATATCATCTGTGAGTTCAATCCAGGGTTCTGATTGAGTAAATCTCTTATATTCTTCCGTATCTTTATCCCAGGGTAAAAGTTTATAAGGGGCAATGTCTGTTTTTACTTCTTGTGGGAGAATCTGAAAATCATAATAAAAATAAAGTTCTTCTCTCTCAGGGAAATCTGTTATTCTCCAGAAGACTATTTCATTTCCATTTATTTCGTCTTTTATAATCTCAACAGGTTCAGGATAGATTTTCTCAATTTTTACTTCCTGCCCTCTGTGCTCAGAAGGAAGAGCAGACCATAAAAGTATTTCTCCTTTTTCTCCTTCTAAAAGCTTTATATTATCGATAAAATACCAGTAACGTCCTTTAACCCATTCGTCTGCAGAGGACGGAAGAATCAGGCTTAATAAGAAAAAAAATAGAAATATAATAACTGTTATTCTCATAAAAATCACTCCTTTACATACAATACTGACCCGAGCATAAGCATTTATAGTTAGTTTCATAACAATCCATAATTAATAAACTCGTAATGTGTAAAGCGTAAAGCGTGATGCCTGGTTGTAATCCCATTACGCATTACGGATTATTTAAATTCTAATAAGTTATGAAATGCACTATAATAAATTTTTTTTCGCTTCACGCTTCACAATTATCAATATTAGATATTTATGCTCACCTCAGTAACTATAATTATAATAAAGTTCTTGACACATATCAAGAAAAAATATATTTTATAACAGAATTGTTCAATTATTTTATACGGGATGGCCTGCAATACTGGTTTTGCTTATAATCAGTATCAAGTTTCCTGAATATTACTGGAGGAAAAACTGGCATAAGATAGAAGTAGATAACTGGGAAGGGAGAAGCGTGAAGAGTAAGCAGTTAAATGTCCATCACCCATTACGCTTTATATAAATATAAAATTATGGCCAATATATTGCAATAAAATATTTACTGAGGTGAGTAAAATGACAAATTTTAAAAATATTGTATTCTTTTTCTGTCTTTTATTTTTTAGTATCCAATCAGTTCAGGCTTCCGAGTTTTTTGATGTTTTAAAAAAAGGAGAAGAACAGAGAGCTATAGATATACTCAGAGCAAATCCTTCTCTTTATTATGCCAGAGATAGTGATAAGAGTACTCCTTTACACTGGGCAGCAAAAAACAATAAAAAACAGCTTGCAGAACTGCTTTTATCCTTTAGAGCAGATGTTAATACAAGGAATAATGAAGGCAGTACCCCTTTACACTGGGCAGCGAAAGGAAACAGTAAAGATGTGGCAGAATTACTTATATATAGAGGAGCCTATATAGATGCCTTTGATAATCAGGATAGAACACCCCTCCACTGGGCTGCAGAAAATAGAAGTGCCAATGTGGCTAAATTGCTTATATACAGAGGCGCCAGAACAGATATTAAAGATAAGAACGGTAAAACTCCTCTACACTGGGCCGCCCAGGGTGGAAATAGAGAAATAGTTGAACTCCTTATAGAATATTATGCAGATGTAAATAGTAAGGATAAGGATAACAAAAGACCGCTACACTTTGCTGCAGCTTATGGTTATGAGAATGCCGCCCGGATTCTTATATCCTCAGGTGCTGATATAAATGCTACTGATTATGATGGTAAAACACCCCTTCACTGGTCAGCAGAAAGAGGTCAGGAGAGAGTAACGGATTTGCTTATAGCCCTGAGAGCCGATATAAATGCCACAGATAATCATGGGAAAACTCCCCTTCATCTATCTGCTGAGAATGGTAAGAGGGATGAAACAAGACTTCTTATAAAAGGAGGTGCCGATATAAATGCTGAGGATAAGGATGGTAAAAGACCTCTTCACTGGTCGGCAGAAAAAGGTAATAGAGATGAAACAAAATTGCTTATAGATGGTGGTGCCAGATTAAATGTTCTGGATAAAGAGGGTAAAAGCCCACTTCACTGGTCAGCAGAAAAAGGAAATGAAGATGAAGCAAAATTACTTATAGAAGCCGGAGCAGAGTTGAATATCCCTGATAATTACGGAAGAACTCCCCTTCATTATGCAGCTGAAAATAATAATAAGGATGAAACGAAATTACTTGTTGAAGCAGGAGCAGATTTAAATGCCAGAGATAATAATGGTAAAAGACCTGTGGATCTGGCAAAAGAAAAAGATCACGGAAGAATAATTGAATTACTGGAAAAAAAATAAAATAATTTACAGGTGCTGTATTATTTCTACCAGTTCACCTGCTGGCCCTTTGACAAAGAAAAACTTCAGTTTTTCCATATGCTGCACTTCTTTATGAATCAGGATTGCACTATGTTCTTTAAAGAATTTGAAATCTTCATCTATATTATCTGAGAGGAAGGCCATGTGTTTCAATCCGTCTTCCATTTTTGTTTCCTTTGTGGGCTGAAGGATTTCAATAATTTCATCCCTTCCTTTCAGAAGAAAAATATTCATATTCATAGATGGCACTTCTTTTTTTGAGATTACCTCAAAACCAAGAAAATTTTTATAGAAGTCTATAACCTTTTCCGGTTCTTTAGCAAGAATACTTATATGGTCAAGTCTTTTTATCATTCTTTTACTCCTTTCGCTTATTTACAAAGATCAGAACACTGTTCTGCCACTACAATGCTTACTATTTTTACGTCTCACATTATCACCGCTCCGCCCTCTTTCGCCTTTTCAAGAATAACTGCTCCGGGAAAACATTTACAGACCTCTTCAGAACCACTCTGAAGAAAGATCTTTCTGTTATCATCAATGAGATGTGTTCTTACAAGTTCTGTTATAAAAGACATATTGATCTTTTCCAGTTCCATAAGATATTCATAAAAAGAAAACTTCTTATTTTCACGGATAAGATTTTCCCCTATAATTTTTGCCACATCCATACAGTTATCCAGCATAAAGACCACATTGGTTCCATGTCTTATAATCGCCTCATGTAATAATTCTTCCGGGATTTTTCCTCCTTTTAAATCCTCAAAGAAACTTTCAATGAGATTTAAGGCCTTTTTTAGATTTTTATCTGCCAGGGCTAGATTTATTTTAAATATACCTGTCTCATTATAAACATTATACATACTGGAGCAGAGATAGGTTATATTTTCTTTTTCTCTCAGTAAATTATTTAAAAGGCTTGTATAGCCGAAAGTGAGGAGAGACTTCAGAACCCGCCATGTAAGTCCTTCCATCCTGCTCTTTACAGGAAAGCTCCACCCTATAGAGAGATATACCTGTGATTTATGATGGGAGGGAAGATAAAATATCTTTCCCTCAGGCACTTTTGCGGTAACTTTGAAATCCGCTCTTTTTACCGGTTCACCGGAAGGAAATTTTTTAAGTAAGGAGGAGAGTTTTTTAGAAAAATTAGGAGATAGATTCCCTGCTCCCGATATGACCAGGTTGTTTTTGTGATAAACCTCTTTTATATGTTCACGGAGTATGGTTGAATTTATTTCGTTTATAACCCTTTCCTTACCTACAGGGTGTCGTGAGACAGGAAGAGGAAGAAGAAGTAAATTTTCAATTGTAAGGGACGAATAAAAGGAAGGGTCATTTAATTCTCTATATCTTTCCTGCTGTATGATAAGTCGTTCCGATTGAATAAATTCTTCTTTTAAAGCCGGTTTTGTAAGGATTTCTTCTATTATATGGAGAGCATGAGAGTCATATCCCTGAGGGGTTTTTATCCAGAAGGCTACCATATCTCTTGTGGAATAGGCCGAAACCTGTCCGCCAATACCCTCAACCTGTCTCGATATATCATAGAGAGTGGGATATGTCTCTGTACCCCTTAGAAGTATATGTTCTATAAAATGAGAAATTCCCCAGATATTCTGCTCTTCGTAGGCCACTCCGTCGTGAAAATAAAATATAATACTCATTGCAGGGGTATTGTTGTTTTTAAGGATTGCCACAGGTGTAGAATCAATATTAATAAATTCTGTTTGAAACTTTTTTGTAAATTCTTTTAGATATGGAGAAATATTCATAGATAAACCTCTATTTCTGAATTGCTAATTCTCTCTGTAGTCGGTAACAGCAGTAGGGATTATTGAATTTACTTCCTGTAGAGGCATAGGCAGTAACAGTACAACCCCCCCTGCAGGGATCACTTTTTGGACAATCCTTACAAAAGCCTTCCATCATATCAGGAGAAAAATACCTGTTATATTTAAATCTCTCAGGGTCTTCCCATATGGTTCTGAGCTTTTCTGTTCTTATATTTCCCTCTATCATTTCTCTCGGTAAAGACAGACATCCTTTAATAGAACCATCTGCGTCGACTCCCATAAGATGACGGCCTGCATAACAGCCTTTCCAGGGGGTTTTTGTAATGGGAGGTTCACAATAATATCCCATATTATCCCCCTGTATCACCCTTATTCCCCCTTTAATCTGTTGTTTTTCATAGATAAATTGTGCAATTTCAAGAAGATCTTCCGGTTCCAGAGCATATTCATTATTTTCCTTCATTCTGCCCTGTTTGAAAACAATCTGAATCTGCCAGGATTCTAAAGCTATATGAGAAAGAATTTTATACATTTCTTCCATATCTTTTATATTTAATTTTGAGATATGAGTGACTGCACCTATAGAGAGACCTTCTTTAACTCCTTCAGTGGCTGCTTTTACGGATACCCTGAAAGAATCCGGGTGATTTCGAATAAAGTTATGGGTTTTTTCTGTGCCGTCAAAACTTATACCTACACGGCGAACTCCTGAGGAAAGAAGCCTGGGTATATTTTCTTCCAGTAAAAGTCCGTTTGTTATTATATTCGTCTTAACTCCTGCATCTACAAGCTTTTTCCCGTAAATATGCCATGAGGGATGAAGAAGTGGTTCTCCTCCTGAAAGGGTGAGAACTTCCGTACTCAGATCCACTAATTGTTCTATGAGGTCCAATCCCTCTTTTTCAGTCAATTCATCAGGCCTTGCCGGCCCTGCACAGGAACCACAGTGAACACACTTCATATTACATCTTAAAGTAAGTTCCCATCCTACTACACGCGGTTTAAAAGGAAATTCAGACATTTACATCAACTCCTATATCAGTTAAAGGTGAAAAGTGAAAGGTGAAAAGAAGAAAGAAACCTGATTACTGTTCACTGTTCACTGCTCACGTTATATATATTATCTATGTTCTCTCTAACTCCTTTTTTGACTTAAAGGAAAAGTATATTATTCCGATAAAGACACTTAATAAAATCATATATGTAGCAAAATCTGTTGTTACCCTTATAGGATATTTATCTATAAAAAAACCTGAGAGGCCCATCCCGAAAGCTACGGTGCTTATAACCATAGAACTTGCAGTTCCAAGTATTTTACCTCTCATTTTATCAGGAGTATCCTTCATAAGAACAGTAAAAAACAGTACATTAGAGAGACCGTCTCCAATACCTCCCAGAAATATACTTATCATTGCCGGGTAGAGAGAATTGAAATGAAAAGTCAATCCCATACCGAGAGCCATAATAAGAATAGATATACCGAAAAAGGTTTCTGTAGAAATTTTAAATCTTTTAGAAATATAATCAGTCATAAGGGAACCAAAAAATACCCCTGCAGACCATATGCCTACAAGCCATCCATAAGCTGCACCCCGGCTCATGGCAAGTGTTTTTGCAAATAAAGGAAGGCCCATATTGTAAGCTCCACTTCCCAGTGCATCTATTGTTTTTACAATTACTAAAAATATCATAATAGGTTGAGTTTTTAGAAATTCAATAGTACCTCTGAATTCCTCAAGGATCCCTTCTTTTGTAGATCCTTTCTTTTCTGTCTGTGTAATTATTATTATTAAAGTGACACATATAGTAGAAATAACAAATGAAAGTGAGTCTATAATAAAAATCCACTGAAAATTTAAGAATGAAACTATTACAGCTCCTGCCATAGAAGCAATAACAGTGGTGGGAGAACTTGCCATTCTCATTATGGAATTTGCTTTCATAAGATCTTCTTTTTCTACTATATTGGGAAGAATTGCATTGCTGGAAGCCGTGTAAATCTTATCAAGGGCAGATGTGATAATCCCTATAATAAAAAAAGTGGTGAGATCCTTTGTAAATATATAACCGAGTATTAATAAGGCCCTTAAAGTGTCACAGATAATCATAATCTTTTTTCGAGAATAATGATCTGCAAGATATCCGCCCAGAGGGCCGAAAAAAATAGCAGGGAGCATTTTGGCCATCATAAAGGTACCAAGTATTTTACCTGAACCGAAGACATGGTGGACATAGAGGTTTAATCCAATGAAATCAATACCGCTTCCCAGTCTGGATATGGTCATACCTGTTAAAAGTAATACAAAGTTTCTATTCAACAGTATTTTATACAAAATATCATCCTTAAAATTAAAAACGCCTCTTGGAGGCGATGATTTTTTCTTCTTTTAATGATTGAGTTTAACCCTACCAATCGGGATCAATTATATAACATCCATGAATTTCCTCACAGGTTATTTCTTCTCTATCAAGATACATTTTTTTATCCCTCCTTAAGTTATTTTATTTCATTACCTATAATTTATAATATTTTGATTAATAAGTCAATGGTTTTTGTTAACTTTTTGTTAACTCAAGAAAGAAAGGTTTATTTTCAAAAGGCTCGAATTTATTTAATAAAGTGAAAAGAAGTGAAAAGTGAAAAAAGGTTTATAGTTTAAGGTTTAGCGTTGAGTGTTTGGGAAGTTTAAAAGATATTTTGTAATTTAAGGTTTTAGTCAACTTTAAACTCTCAACTCTCTACTATAAATTACCATTCACTACTTATAAGGAGGTTTGATATGCTCAAAGACAAGGTAGTAATTATAACAGGTGCATCAAAAGGTCTTGGTTTATCAACAGGAAAGATCTTTTTAAGGGAAGGGGCAAAGGTTGTTGTAATAGCAAGAGATAAAGATTTACTCGAAAAATCATGGCATGGAGTCAGTAATGTTCTCACCCTGGAGGGGGATATCTCCTCTGAAAAAACTGTTAAAGATATTTTCGAAAAAACCCTGTCTCATTATGGTAATATACATATACTCGTTAATAATGCATCCATACCCCTTATAAAGAAAATGACAGAGACAACACTCGAGGAATGGGAAAGACTTTTCTCTGTCAATATGACAGGTACATTTCTTATGTCCAGAGAAGCTGTAAGTCACATGATAAAAAATAATATAAAAGGAAAAATTATTAATATTTCCTCTGTTTCAGGTGATGTGGGAGCACCTCTGGGAACAGCTTATTCCGCATCAAAGGCTGCCATTATAGGTTTTTCAAAGGCCCTTTCTAAAGAAGTGGCATCTTCCGGGATAAATGTTAATTGTATATGCCCCGGTGCTATGGATACAGACATGTTTCATAAGGATACTACAGGTGTCCTTGCTGAAATGTTTAATGCCGACAGAGAGACTTTACTTAAGAAAACAATAAATGCTATTCCCTTAAAAAGGCTTCTCACCCCGGATGAAGTAGCAGAATTGATTTTGTATCTTTCTTCCGAGAAGGCTTCCGGAATAACAGGTCAGACTGTTAATATTGATTGCGGATATGCTATTCATTAATTTGTTGTAGAGAACAGACAAAAGCCTGTTCTCTACAGTATTAACTATTTATCGGCAGGACCATAATTAAATTCAATAGATTCAAGTACTTTATCTTTATAAATTATTTCAAAGGTATATTTACCGTAAGGATCATCAGATAACATACCTATAGTTTTTATAAAAGAACCTTTTTCTTTATCAAATTTTAAATTATAATCATAAAAATTGACGTTTTCTGCTACTGTTTCTCCTTTGGAATCATAGAAATTGCCGGTATCTGGCATTCTCATTCTCAGTATAACACCTTCCACAGCTCCTTCATAATCAAAGGATATACCGATAAGTGTGCTTTTTTCAATCTTTTCTCCCACGGTAAAATTATAATTCCCAATAGCCTTTATAGTGGTTGTTTCTTCAGTAATCTTTCTCTGGTCTTCCTCTTTTCCTGCATAACCAAATTTCAGGTTTGAAATTTTAAAGTCCTCTGCAAAAGCTGTTACAAAAGTAGTAAGAATAAGTGAAGAGATCAGAAAGATTGATAGAAAACTTTTTTTATACATTATACATACCTCCTTAAATTTATATTATATTAATAATTCTATATTCAGGCATAATATCCTACTGAAATTTTTATTATAGTAACAGGTCTGAAAATAATATAGGAATATTTCAGGATTTTATGGAATATATAATAGAAAAGTTCGACTTATAAAGTGAATTTATTTCATAGGAGGAATTTGTATGAAAAGATCAGTTTTGCTGTTTTTACTTTTGTTTTTTCTTCTTTCTACTGCCGGTTTTGCTGATAAGGAAAGTTATTATTTGAGTTTTTACTGTAATTCTTATTTTCTTTATCCCGGTGAAAAAATACCTGTAAATGTGAGTTTATATTATTATAATCTCAAGAATCTCAAGAAAACCGGGGATTTGACTGAGAATATAAATTTTAAAATCTATAAAATCCCATCAGATTTGACTGCTGATAAATATAAAGACTATACTGTACAGAATGCTCCTGTAAAAGAAATAAGTAAGACAGTAACTATTAATAATAATAATAATAATTACTGGGAAGGATATTTAAATACGGAACTACCGGAACTTACTTCAGGAATTTACTATATAGTGGGAAGTACCCCTAAAACCTCCTATAAAGCTACAATAAGGGTCTCTAAAATTGGTATGTCAGCAAAAATGTCAACAGAAAGCATTATTTTCTTTGTTCAGGATAGAAAAACCGGCCAACCTATTGATAAAGCAGAGGTAAATCTTTTTCTTCCCCAGGAAGTCAAGAAATTTAAAACAGATAAAGAAGGCCTTATCAATATACATATTCAGGAACTTGGAGATATAAAAGACAGCGATAGGCTTAGAGCAGTTGTTCACAAGGGAGAGGATACTGGAGCGATAAACCTGTCAATACGTGTGGAAGAGGAAATCTTCAAAGGTTATATATATACGGATCGTCCTGTTTATAGACCATCTCAGAAAGTTATCTTTAAAGGAATTCTCAGAGTGCAGAAAAAAAATAATCTGGATTTTGCCTCAAATGAAGATATAAATATAATAATAAAAGATGCAAAGAATACAGAAATTTATAAAAAAACTCTTAAAACAGATTCTTATGGTGCTGTGTCAGGAGATTTTACTCTTTCAGAAGAGCCACCTCTTGGAACTTACTACATAATTTGTACCAATTCTAAGAACCAGAAGGCCACGGGAACCTTTCAGGTTCAGGAATATAGAAAACCGGAATTTGAAATTACCATTAAACCCGAGAAAGAACAGTATGTTCAGGGAGATAAGATGACCTTTAATATGGAAGCAAAATATTATTTCGGTGCTCCTGTTCCTGAGAGGGAATATACCTATCAGATATACAGAGAATATTACTATCCCTATTGCTGTTATTGCTGGTGGGATGAAGAACTTATGCCCCATCCTTCCTCTGGGATGGAACTGGTAGGGTCCGGTAAGGGAAAAACAGATAAATATGGCCATGCTTTCTTTAGCTGTAAAGCTTCAAAGGTGAATTATGATGCAAATTATAATATAATGGTGAGGATGACAGATGAAAGCAGAAGAGAAGTTACAGGTTTCACAAACACCCTTATAACCAGAGGTGCCTTCTATATGACGCTTACATCTGATAAATACTTATATAAACCGGGAGAACAGGTTCATATTAAGATTGAAGCAAAGGATTATTCGGGAAAACCTGTAGAAACTGCTGTAACATCAAAGGTAAAATATGAATATTATGATAAACAGAGTAAAAAATGGTTATGGCAGAACATAAAGAATATAGAATTTAAAACCGATAAAAACGGTATAGGCTCTTATGATTTTATTACAGATAAAGACGGATATTATGAACTGGAATGTACTTCAGAAGATCAGAATAAAAATAAGATAAGAGCAACAGGTTATGTTTATTCTTATTCAGACGGTGGTTATTACAACTGGTATCGTCTGACCAATCTGGAGATAATCCCTGATAAAAAGATTTATGAACCCGGTGAGCAGGCGAATTTCTTTATCGTTTGTCCCTTTGAAGGTGTAAAAGCTCTTGTTACAGTGGAAGGTGAGAAGATATTTACTCAGAAGGTAGTTGATTTTGCAAACAGAACTGCCTCCTTTAAAGTCAATATCACAAAGAACCATACTCCCAATTTCTATATAGGTATAAGCTTTTACTACAATGGACAGTTTTATTACCAGAATAAACAAATAATCTGTCCTTCGAAAGATAAATTCCTTACAATATCTATTGAGGCTGATAAAGAAAAATATCGTCCCAGAGATACAGCAAAATTCATACTAAAAACTACTGATAAGGATAACCGCCCTGTAACGAGTCAGGTTACTATGGGGGTTGCAGATGAATCTGTTTATGCAGTCGTAAGTGACAGTACTCGTAATATTCAGAAATTTTTCTATGATTTTAAAAAGAATCTAACCTGTACCTACAGTTCCGATGGTTATGTCTTCAGAAGAAATTACTTTGATAATGATTTATTCTCTGAAGAGGATATAGACATATTACCACAAGCTGAGTTAAAGTCCCTTGCACCGAGCACAGCTGATTCTATGAAACCAAGGGGAGTAGATTTGCCCGATAGGGGAGGAGTAAATTTGCACGATCAAAAACCTCTGGTACAGCCCAAGTTTATCAGATCCTTTTTTCCTGATACAGCTTATTTTAATCCGAATATAATAACAAATGAGAGAGGTTATGCAGAGGTTATATTCTCTATGCCTGATACCCTTACTACCTGGAGAGCTACTGCCCGGAGTGTGACAACTGATACAAAGGTGGGAGAAAATAATAAAAAAATTATAGTTACAAAGGATCTCCTGGCACGCCTCATAACACCCAGATTCTTCACTCAGAGAGATGAAACTCTTATAACAGGGATAGTGCATAATTATTTAAACACTAAAAAAACTGTTCAGGTAAAACTTGAAATAGATGGAGGAATTGAACTTGTTGATAAGGCAGAATGTAAAGTAGAGGTTCCTCCTAATGGTTCAACACCGATTGACTGGAAGATAAAAGTAAAAAGTTCTGGAG
>JAKJGF010000167.1 GCA_022704525.1 Bacillota bacterium
TGACTGGTGCCGCCACAGATCATAGGGTCACTCATAATTGCTGCTCCTGCACTCGAACCGCCAAGGACAGCACCTTTTTTATATATTTCCCATATGGCATCAAGGACATAACTGTGCCCGCCTTTTTCATCTATTAAGACTTTAGTATATCTTGACTGATCTCCCCCTACGAACCATATGGCGTCATAATCCTTTATTCTTTCTGCTATTTCCCTGTTCCAACCGTTATCCTTCCAGGTTGATTCATCGAAGTCGGTGGATTTATCATCTTTTACTGCCAGTGGAATTATTTCTATATTTTTTTCTGACACTCCGTAAGATATAAAATCTTTTTTATAGGCTTTTCCGCTTTTTATGGGATCTGCACTTCCTGCCGGCATTATACCAATCTTAATTTCATCTGTTTTTTTATTTCTGTACTTTTCTGCCAGAGTTATAAATTTTTTATATATCTCTTTGTCCTCGAGTCTTCCTCCCACAATAACAAGAGAACCACGAATATCATCACGGGCCATCATTTTTCCCATTCCTGTCAGTAAAATAAATATGATTAAAATCAAGGGAATAAATTTTCTTATGCAAATTTTATTTTCTATTATTAGATGATTTTTCAAGAACTGATTTCCTTATTATTTAAATCTCTTGCTCTATGTATAATTGATAAGATCAAGATAAGTTCTTTATTCAGGTGGTAGATAATCCGATAGTTATAAAGTATTATTTCTGTAAATTTTCAATAAGTTTTCTTGCCTCTTCTTTTACTCTACTCATAGAAACACCTGAAAGTTATAAATTTTAAATTTATCCTTCAATCATTTTAACATAAATCTTCTAAAACTTGAACAGGTTTTTTTCTTCTGATATAATATAAATTCACTCAATAAATTTTAAGAAAGGGATGGATTTTATGTACAAAATCAAAGAAGATCTGATAAAAGAATTAACAGAAATAAAAGAAAGCGGTCTTTACAAGGATGAGCGTGTAATATTAACACCCCAGGGACCCAGTATAAAGGTTAAAGATAGAGAAGTTCTGAATTTCTGTGCCAATAATTATTTAGGACTTTCAAGTGACCCTGATCTCATAGAAACAGCAAAAAAAGCACTGGACAGTCATGGTTTCGGTATGTCTTCTGTCCGTTTTATCTGTGGTACCCAGGATATTCATAAAGAACTGGAAAGAAAGATCTCAGAATTTTTAGGAACTGACGATACCATCCTTTATACCTCCTGTTTTGATGCCAATACCGGTTTATTTGAAACAATTCTGGATAAAGATTGTGCCATAATTACGGATCAGTTAAATCACGCCAGCATAATAGACGGTGTCCGACTCTGTAAGGCCGAAAGAAAGATATATAAACACGCAGATATGGAGGATTTAGAGAAGTGTCTCCAGGAAGCAGTTAACGCAAAAATCAGATTGATTGCCACAGACGGTGTTTTCAGCATGGACGGAGATATTGCAAAATTAAAAGAAATATGTGATCTTGCAGATAAGTATGATGCCCTTGTAATGGTAGATGATTCTCACGCCATGGGTTTCCTGGGTAAAAGAGGAAGAGGTTCCGCAGAACACTGTGGTGTTATGGGCAGAGTGGATATAATAACAGGTACTTTAGGCAAAGCTCTTGGAGGTGCTTCCGGCGGATTTACTACAGGCCATAAAGAGATTATAGAAAAACTTCGTCAGCGTTCAAGACCCTATCTCTTTTCGAATACTATGGCTCCTCCCATTGTGGCAGCAGGTATAAGGGTTTTCGATATACTCGCTAAAAGCACTGACCTTCGTGACAGACTTGAGAAAAATACCGCCTATTTCAGAGAGAAGATGACACAGGCAGGGTTTAATATCAGACCGGGAGTACATCCCATTGTCCCCATTATGCTCGGTGATGCAAAACTTTCCCAGGATATAGCACGGGATCTTCTGGAGGAAGGCATATATGTAATAGGTTTCTTTTATCCTGTAGTGGCGAAAGGAGAAGCCAGAATAAGGGTTCAGATCTCTGCAGCTCATACAGTAGAACATTTAGATAAAGCCATTGAGGCCTTTACGAAGGTGGGAAAGAAACACGGAGTTATTTCATGAGACGTGAGGAGTGAGATGTGAAAAGAACCTGTCCTTTCACGTCTCACGGCTCACCTTTTATGACGTAATCCCCATTCGACTATTTCTCTCACCTGAAGGCATGTATCATTAAGAGCCTTTCTTAAGACAGGTAAAGCTCTATTATCTCCTGAATTAGCGAGAGCAAGTAGAGCATTTCTCCTTATGGCGTTAAAATCTACCCAGGATGCAGAAATCTGGTTATCTCTGTATTTTTCTCTGAATTCTTTTTCTGTAAGCTTTAAAAGAGGTATAACAGGAATTGTAGAACCAGTAATACCATAAGGAGATAAATCTCTAAGAGGGATCACTTTTTTATTCTGGGGGCATATATCCTGACAGGTAGAACATCCGTATAATCTATTTTCCCAGAGTTTTCTATAATTTTCCGGTATAACTTCATGTATGGTCTGGCTGAGATACTGAATACATTTTTTTCTATTTATAATATAGGGTTTTATTATAGCTCCTGTGGGACAGTGTCTCATACAGAGATTACAGGTATTACATTTATCTGTTTTTTCCGATTTATCAGGAGGTAATTCTATATCAGTTATTATTCCTCCCAGAACGACCTTTGAACCATAGTTATGAGTATATATTATGCCATTTTTTCCGTAAAATCCTATGCCTGCCCGTACTGCCAGGGGTTTTTCGGCGAGAGGACCATTTACAAATACTTTAAAGTTTCCGGAGGAATATGTTTTTATGAATTTAACAAGTTTTTGTAGTTTTTTTCTGAGAAATTTGTAATTATTTCTCCATGTGTAAGGAGCTATTTCCCCAACAGGTTCATCGTAGAGGATTTCTTTTTCTTCTTCATAGTAGCACAGGGCGGTCATTATAATGGACTTTGCTCCTGGCATGAAGATAGAAGGGGAACAGAATTTTTTAATTTTCTTTTCATTTAAACCTGTTCGTACGGGGATTAAATCTTCCTTAAGGCAATATTGTATTCTGAGGGTTTCTTCACTGAGGTCATCAGCAGTAGTAATCCCTGTAAGGTGTATTCCTGAATTGTAAGCTTCTTTTTTTATAATATCTGCTAAAATCAATGTCTCTGAAGTCCTGCCAGATGTTTATTCAGATCTTTTAGTTTATTCTGATGTTCAAATGAAAGGAATTCTTTCTGTTCTCCTGCATGTCTCAGAAGAAATTCCATCCTTCCTGTGTCCCGTATTCTTTCTACTTCTTTAAACATATCGATTAACATAGAAAACCCTGCGGGTTCATCTGAAATCAGCTAAGTACGGCAACAGATAAGTTAGTATCCATCTCGCAAGCCTGTCCCTGTCCAGGCTCTTACGCAAAATCTATGATCCTGTTACAATGAAATCTGTTATTACAGAATATACAGTTTTGCCTTTATTTAAGTTATAACTTTCTCCTTTGACGGCATATCTTTTGCTCCAGAGCCCGGACAGGGACAGGTGTGTATATTTAAAATTTTTTGGATACTTATTTACCTGTCTCGGTACTGAGGAATAAAATCTGAAATCTGACTGCTGATTAAGTTTATCATATAATAAAATCAATGTAAAAACAATAAGGAAATGTTAACAAATTGTAAAAATCATATTTATTTTGATAATAGAAATTCTGCATAAAGAGGGTAATGATCTGAAATAACTATATCCAGTACCTTTGAGTTTATGGGAATAAGATCTATAGAATATATATAATCAAGTCTTAAAAAAGGGCATGCTGTATTGAATGTGGGTTTCCCATATAAATTTGTAGCCATATAGCCATCTATGGCAATTTGATTCAATTCTTTTATAACATGTGTATTTGGAGGGACATTCAGATCTCCTCCGAAAATGATCGGCCCCTCAATCTCTGACAGATACTCTTTAAAGAATTTAACTTCTTCTATCTGAGTTTTGACTATGTAACGACCCCATTTTAATTGTTCTCCCATCTTCTCACTTTCTGCACGGCCTGCTATAAAACGGATAGATATGGCATTTACCCTTGTTCCTTTAATATTTATTACGGCATGTATAAAACTTCTGTGAGGATTTTGGCTCAAGGTTTCTATTCTGTTACCTCCCCAGAGAGAAGCCTCATGGCTCGGTAGTTCTATTTCTTTCCAGGAAATAACTGGATATTTTGAAATAACTGCTGTTTCTTCCGGTTTACCTGCAAGAAATTGCCACGGAGAAAGTTCACTTCTAACATATTTCAGTTCATCTTCTTTCAGGATATTTTCTGAAAGTAATGTTATATCAGCATTTATATTTTTGATTTCTCTTATGACCTTTTTAAGGCCATGGTTATAATACTGAATATTTAAAGCCAGGACAGATATTTTTTTTCCCTTTTCTTTATTTACTTTATAAGCAGGTTTTATAAGGGAAATATCACCGTAAAGTAAAAAAAAGATTATGTAAATAATAGATACAGAGAGGGCAAGTCTTTTATTTCTGATTAAAAGTGCTCCTCCAATAGATGGAACAATAAATAAGATAAACCAGAGAGGTGGGAAATAAGAGAGTCCGAAAAAAATAGATTCTAAAGAAAATAAATTCAAATGATCTATCCAGCACAGACAGATAGAAAGGATAAAAATAGCAGTATATAAATAGACAGCATATTTCCCTGTATTAATAATATGTTTCTTTAAAATTCTACTCACTCTTCACGTCTCACGTTTAACTTCCCAATCGCCTACAGGCATATTCCATCATTTCCTGTATATGCATAAGCCAGAAATTATTTGTGTGATTTCCTGGATAGATCTGAAAGAAATGGGGGATCTTTTTACTTTCCATAACATGTTTTAATTTTAGATTATCTTCCAGGGCATCTCCTTCTTCTGTGCCAATTATAAAGTAATAATCACAACCACGGGATTTTTTAATTAATCTCCTTACATTAAAACAATTTTTTGACCAGTTTCCCCTTCCTACCAGCTCGCGGAGGGCATCTATCTGTTTATAAATATGAAGGTTATATATGGCAGACATACTGCAGGCAACACAAAAATATTCATTATATTTACTGGCAAGATAGAAAGCACCGTAGCCTCCCATAGATATTCCTGCAATTCCCCTGGCATTTTTATCACTTTTTGCCCTGTAATTATCTTCCATAAAGGGAATAATCTCTTTTATTATGTAATCTTCCATTCTGGCATTTTTAATTCTGGGAGAATTAAGATACCATGAGGGGACTTTTCTTCTATTAATAGTTATATTTCCATCGGGCCATACGAGAATAATACCGTACTTATCGGCAATCTTTTTTATAATATTCTGCTGTGTCCAATCAGATTTGTAAGTACCTCCATAACCGTGTATAAGAAACATAAGAGGTAAGGATTTTTCTGTTGAGAAATAACATTGCGGAAGATATATCCTGAAACTGACTTTACTCCTGAGAGCATGAGATTTAATGATAATATCCTGAGTTTTTCCGCCGAGTTTTAAATCCAGAGGAAGCCAGTAACCTTTACCTTTGTTATCATCAAGACTGCCATTTTTAAACATATATCCATAGGTTACAACTTCCGGAAGAGTTCCGAAATTAAAGGGACCCAGGGTATATTTATAGATTCTTCCGTTTTTTTCCATAGGACATATATTTTGAAAGTTCTGGGGAAAAGAATTCCATCCATTCAGCCTCCAGAGAAGAGAAGCAGCTTTTGTTGAATAAAAGGTAATCCGGTCATCTAAAGTTGGCTGAAGAGGACTGAAACGGCCGTGATTTGCCCGGGAAGGTTTAACTCTCTTTATAGAATCAAGACTTCCTATATCATTCTGAACAAATCTTTCCGCACCGGGATCATGAACCCAGTCTTCTCCATTTAAAAGAAATTTATAGGAGTAATCTCCTCTGGGAAGATCAAGTATGAGGGTCCAGCATTTTAATGAGGGATTATATTTCATGGGATTTTTTCTAATATCCCATCCATTGAAAGAACCTGCAAGATAAATTTGTTTTATATCTTCCTCTGCTTTGGGACAATATTGAAATTTTATTTTCATACCGTAATATTATATAGGAAATTCTTTTTTCCTTCAAAAAGGCAGATTAAAGGAATAATTAATGCCCCCTCCCGGCACCAGAGAAATTACACTTCAAAAATATCTCATTAACAAGTTCGGCTTTATTATTTTTCTTAATTATTATATAATGTAACTTTACTGACCTGAGCATGAAACCTTATAATGTATTCCATAATTTATTAAAATTTAAATAAGTAATAATGCTTAATGTGCAATGAGTTTCTTCACGTATTATACATCACGCTTTACACATTAAAAGATTCTTAAATTATGGATTGTTCTGAAACTAACTATATTGTTAAAAAGGAAAAAACTTTAATAAAATAAGGTGATAAATAATGAAATTTATAGCACTCGGTGGAGCCAGAGAAGTAGGGGGAAGCAGTTCTTTACTTACAATTTCAGGAAAAAATATACTTATTGACTGTGGAATACGTATGAACCCGGAAGATAAGAAAGATACTATCCCAAACATTAATTCAATTGATAAATTAGATCTTATTCTTCTTACTCATGCTCATATGGATCACAGCGGGGCCTTACCTTTAATTCATCTGAAATTCCCTGACATTCCCATTTATTGTACAAACCCGACTCATCGTCTTATAGAACTTCTTTTGAGTGATGCTGTTAAAATAATGGAAATGGAAAAACTCAAGAATGAAAGTGAAACTCCTCTTTATGATAAGAATCTGGTAGAAAAAACTCTTGATAAAATCCATATAGCTCCATTCTCAGAATGGATCAACCCTGGAGGATTTGAAAATATTAAAATCTATTTTCATCCTGCAGGACATATACTCGGAGCATCTTCAATATTTATAGATACACCTGAAGGAATGATAATGTTTTCCGGTGATATATCTGTTACCAATCAGATTACTGTCCAGGGTATTCCTACCTGTCCCTGTAAACCCGATGTTATAGTTATGGAAGCAACTTATGGTGACAGGGTTCATGTAAAAAAACGTAAAGAAGAAGAAAGAAATCTTGCTCAGGCAGTAGGAGAAGTAATAAGTCAGAAAGGCTCTGTTCTTATACCTGCTTTTGCAGTAGGCAGATCACAGGAAGTAATACTTATACTGAAAAACTATCAGAAAAACAATCTCATACCCAGATTTCCCATTTATGTTGATGGTATGGTCAGAAGTGTCTGTGATATATATGAGAGTATGGTTTTCTTGCTTGCACCACAGTTACAGAGATATGTAAAAAATTCTAGAAGACCTCTGTTTTTTGACAGTGAAGAAGGTATTTTAAAGGTAACAGGTAAGAAAATGAGAGATCTTATACCGGGAGAAAAGCCATGCTGTATAATCTCAAGCTCAGGCATGCTTTCAGGAGGGCCATCTCCAATGTACGCGAAAAAACTGATTAAAAAAGAAGAAAATGCTATTCTCCTTACAGGTTATCAGGATGAAGAATCACCTGGAAGAAAGTTACTTAATCTCAATCAGGGAGATTTAATAGAGATTGAAGGAGAAAAGATTATTGCTAAATCCAGAGTGGCTCAATATAATTTATCTGCCCATGCAGATTCAAATCAGATAAACCAGATAATATCCTATCTTAATCCTCGATCGGTTATACTGGTACACGGGAATAATTCTTCTATAGATTGCCTTGCAGGACAGCTCAGAAAATATAATGTATGGAGACCGTCAAATAATGAAGAAATAAATCCCTTTTCTATGGCACCATTGTTTTTTTATGATAATAAGCAATCTTCTCCTCAGATAATACCTGAACCTTCCATATCTCCAGAGGTTATTCAAAAAAATATCCTTCAAAAACCGATGGGGAATAAAGAGAAGATATTTTCTATTGAAGATATAGATTATCTATGGAGAGAATTGCAGAAATTTCCTTTAAGGGAATATTCTGTACCAGAACTTATAAGGCTTTGGTATGGAGAAGATTTTTCCAGAGAAGAGAAAAAAAATTTAGAACAAATACTATTTTCAGATAATCTTTATTTTCAAAAAATAAGGGTTGCAAAAAAATGGGTCTATCGTCCCCGCTCTCCTGAAGAATTAGAAAAAGTAAAAGAAGAAAGAATTGATATGAATAATTTAAAACCCGGCAGTATAATCCTTATAAGAGATGAAGAACAGAAATTGATGCTCGGCATATTCTTAAATCTTGATGATTCAGATGAATATTATAATGCCATTATTAAAGGTAAAAAGGGGATAAAGAAATGTCTGAGAAAATCCTTTGTTCAGGATACAGGTCATTTGATTAATCCTGAAGAGGAAGATGAAAGTTACTGGAAGATATATCTCCGAAATATTGAGAAAGAAAGCTATCAATACCATAAAATTATCTCCGGAGGAGAAGCATGGAAATTGTTATATAAAATCCCTCAACCTTATTCTTTTGAAGATATACTTAAGATATTTTTTGGGACTTCTTCTTCTTTAGAGCAAAAACTGGCTGCCGCTGTTCGACTGAATACTAATGATATTTTCTTTCACAGAAATAGAAAAGGAGATTATATACCCAGAGGAATAGATGAAGTGTCTAAAAAATTGAATAAAACACCGGAAAGATTGGAAAAGGAAATGGAACTTAATACTCTTCCGGCAGGAACAGTGTTAAAAGTCAAACCCTTTGATGATCTCTCTAAAGAAGATTATGATATAGTTATGTTTACTGGAAACATATCAGCAAAAGGGTTTGATTGTATAACATCTCAGGGAAAGAAGAATTTCTGGTTCAGTAAGTACATAGATAGTATAGAGAAATTCATCTCTCCTGAGAATAAAAGTGAAGAAGAAATTATACTGGAACTTTTGGAAATAAAAAGTATTATAAATAGATTGGGAAATATGACTTAATATATGGTTATAAATATATAAAATTTTGAAGTATTACCTCACAGGTGGATAGTAGAGCGCACCTTTGGGTGGTTAAGTAAGTATCGCCGTTTAAGTAAAGATTATGAATACTTAACAGAGACAAGTGAAGCAATGATATATACAGCGATGATCAGGCTTATGGTCAAGCGTTTAGCAAGAACATAATTATAAAGTTTAACAGGTAGAGAAAAATTCAATACTAATTATTATAAGTGTATAGAGGGTGGATACTGACAAAATTAATAGTAAAATTTGTAAAATTATCAAAAAAACGAACAAGGTAATATTTATTAAAAGTCTAAATAGTAGAAAATAAACAATAAGTTAGAAAGGAACTTTACAAAATTTTATCGGTGGATTGGTATTTTTCCAACACGCTCTAACAATTTGTCTGAGTTATTTTTCCTGCAATCCTTACCGATCACTGATAACTGCTCACCTGTAGTATTAATTGCCGACAGGCCTCTGAAATTCTAAAATTCATACTTTTTCAAAATAAGCTGTTCATACAAATCAATACCGCCCGATGTAAGCCTGACACTTTTGATAATGGCTGAATCTTTTTCCTGAAATGTTACATAAAGACTTCCATATTCCATTAAATAATAGAGTTCAGGCGTAATATTTTCTATCGCCGTAGCAGATTTGACAGCTTCTTCAAGTTTGTCAACAGCCATTTCCTCAAAAGCGTGTATTGTCCAGTGCCTGTAAAGAGTTTCAAAAATACTTCTTCTCACAGAAAAACTGAAGGTCTTTTTGGGAGCATAAAACATCGGCTTCCCAACACTGAAAAGCTCTCTGCCTGTAACAGGATTCATAAGACCTGCCAGGGCAAGCCAGAGACCGATAAGTCCGAGTAATACGGTAAAAATACCTATCGGTAAATTAAAGGCACCATTTCCGGTAAAAGCTTTAAGAAGTTTACATATATAAAGAAGATCTATGTCAAGAAGAAATAAAAATAAAACCTTGCTAAAAAAACCAAAACCATAAGTAAGAAAAACAAAGACAACCATCATTACAATTTCACTGGCTAAGACAATGTTATGATCAATATGGTAATTATAAGCGATGGAAAAATAAGTTATCGCTGTTATCATCCAGTTAAAAGCAAAGGCAGTAAAAATAGTACCACCATAGGTATTTTTATTGGCAAAATCCATAATTCCCGTAAGAAGATGGGAAGCAAAACCGAAGAATAAAAGAAAAATGCCGGTAGTGGCAAAAGCAGGAGCCATAATTTTTCCGTCTGCTATTCCATAACCGAAGGCTGTAGGAGTCAGAACTGCACAGGAAATTGCAAGACCGAATAAACCGAGAGGAGCGGGATTTCCGAATACTCCGTGATGTAATGAAGAACCGAGATCGACTTTTTTTATCATAAATTACCAGCCTTCCTTATAAAATCATAGGACTTTCTTTCTATAAAGGAATGAAAATTCCTTTAGGGATAAAAACGAAGTTCAGAAAAAATAAAAGTGTAATGACTTTTTTATTACTTATCCATCTCTCATTCCGCACCTTTAAAGTTAGAAAAAACGGTATTAATTGTAGGATATAAAAAATAATTCTATGGAGTAGGATAAAACTTCTTTTTAGTTGAATAGGAAAGGAAAATATATTAAGAGAAGTAACAAAGGAGGAATAATAATACGATATGGATATCCTGGATAACATAGAGAGTTATGAAGTATATCAATTACCGATTCTCAAATCTTAAGCA
>JAKJGF010000007.1 GCA_022704525.1 Bacillota bacterium
CTTCAGGTTAAAGAAGTTACAGTTCAAGGACATCGTTATATAATCTGTTATAATCCGAAAGAAGCCAGAAAAGATAGACATACCAGGGATAGGTGGGTCTCTGAATTAGAATTGTTATTACCATCTGTAAATACAGGTAAAAAAGACCCTTCGGTGATTAAGTCTCATCCTGTTATGAAAAGGCTTTGTCATAAAAATGACCAGGGCCGATGGGTTATAAACGAAGAAAAACTAAAGCAAGAAGAGCTCTGTGATGATATTTATATACTGGGTACTTCAAAAATTTCTTTACCATCAGAAAAAGTTGCCATTGGTTATAAAACTCTTCAGCGTATAGAGAAAGCTTTTCATTACATAAAAAGTTTTATTGAATTAAGACCCTGTTATCACTGGAGGGACTTAAGAATTAAGGGACATGTATTATTATGTGTGATTGCTTATCTTATCCAGCGTTGGATAGAGCTTCAGACAGAACATTCCTGGCCTGATATAAAAGTTGCTTTTAAGAAAATTCATGCTGTAGATATGCAGGTAAAAAAACAAAAATTTATACACAGATCTCAATTGAATCCAATATCAACAGAAATTTTAAACAGGTTAAAAATTAAATATCCGAGTAAAATTATTAATACAGCATAGTTTTAGATTTGTTATTAAAAACATAGTACACACCACTATGGTCGTCGAGACCAGAAAAACTTGATAATCCACAAAAGGTGAGAGCAATTTGTAATATTTAGGACAAGATTTTTTAGAATTACTCTAATAAATATAACTATGAGTCGTTTTTTAACAACACTTCAGGTAACATTACCAGGACTTTTGACTGCTATGAAATTATGTGAAAACAAAATAATATTTTAAAACTCTGTAAGCCTGATAAGACAGGACTTTCTTTCTTTTCACTTTTCACTTTTCACCTTTCACGTCATTAACAGGCAGGAAAATCAAAAAAAAAGTGGAAATTTTTGAGACTAATTACTAAAAAAATTTGAAAGCGGTGATATATTTGCAAAAAGCAACTATAAGAGATATATCTAAATATGACGGAGAAGAAGTAGAAATAAGAGGATGGGTTTATAACAAACGTTCCAGCGGGAAAATACATTTTCTCCTCATAAGAGACGGTACAGGCATAATTCAGGGAGTGGCAGGGAAAAATGATGTCTCACCGGAAGTATTTGAATCCTTCAATCCTCTCACACAGGAATCCTCCATAATAGTTACGGGAAAAGTCCGGGCCGATAAAAGAGCTCCCGGAGGATATGAACTTACTCTCACAGGTCTTAAGGTAATACAGATAGTAAAAGATTATCCCATATCCCCCAAAGAACACGGTGTGGAATTCCTTATGGAACACAGGCACCTGTGGCTCCGTTCTAAAAAACAGCATGCCACTATGCTTATCCGTCATGAAATAATAAAATCCATAAGAAACTTCCTGGATAATAATGGTTTTATATTAATGGACACACCCATACTCACACCTTCTGCCTGCGAAGGAACAACAACTCTTTTTGAGACACCCTATTTTGATACAAAGGCCTATCTCACCCAGAGCGGTCAGTTATATAATGAAGCAAACTGTATAGCTTTAGGGAAAGTTTACTGTTTCGGGCCAACCTTTCGGGCCGAAAAATCAAAAACCAGAAGACACTTAATGGAATTCTGGATGGTAGAACCTGAAATGGCCTATGTGGAACTCGAAGAAAATATGGATATACAGGAACAATTTGTGTCCTATATAGTAAAAAAAGTTCTTGAAAACAGAAGCGAAGAACTTAAGACTCTAGAAAGAGACACTGCTCCTCTGGAAAAGATAAAAGCACCTTTTCCCAGGATAACCTATGATGAAGCAGTAAACATTTTAAAAGAAAAAGGATTACCTTTTGAATGGGGAGGAGATTTCGGGGCACCTGACGAAACTGCCATATCGGAAAACTTTGATAAACCTGTCTTTATAACTCATTATCCCACACAGTGTAAGGCTTTTTATATGAAGCCAGAGGAAGACAGACCGGAAGTATGTCTCGGGGCAGATCTTATTGCACCTGAAGGGTATGGAGAAATAATAGGCGGTGGAGAAAGGATTTCTGACCCGGAACTTCTTATAAAACGTATAGAAGAACATAAACTCCCGAAAGAAGATTATCAGTGGTATATAGATTTAAGACTTTACGGAACAGTTCCTCATTCAGGCTTCGGTCTTGGAATAGAAAGAACTATTGCATGGATCTGTGGCCTCAAACATATAAGAGAAACAATACCCTATCCGAGAATGTTAGAAAGGATCTATCCGTAAAATCGTGAGACGTGAGTCGTGAGACGTGAGACGCAATCTCTACTATCACGATTCACGTTTCACCTTTCACATTTCACAAACCATGCATATAGGTGAATTTCAAAAACTCATAGAAGACATATATCTTGAAAAAGACAGCAGTCGTGGTATTGAGAAAAGCTTTCTCTGGCTTGTGGAAGAAATAGGTGAACTTGCAGAAGCCATAAGAGAGGGAGATAAGGAACAGCAAAAGGTTGAATTCGGAGACTGCCTGGCATGGCTTGTAACCATAGCAAGTATGGCGGGAATAAATATGGAAGAAGCCTCTTCCATATATCATAGAGGATGCCCCAAATGTAAAGACATACCATGCAGATGTAAGGAAAAAAAGAAATAAGTTATTGAGATTGGCACTTTATTTTATTTACCTGACATGTTATAATTGAGAAAGAAATCTTGGTAGAAAGAAGTGATTTTATGGCTCAAATGAGAAGAATGAGCAAAGAAGCTATGAATCTCTGGGCGGCCAGAATGGGAAAAAGGGACGAAAAGCTTACTGAAAAAGAAATTCAGTCTGCAGCAGAAACATTCGTTAAGGCCATAAAAGACAGTGAAAAGAAAAAGAAGGTAAAATTTGACTCTGTGGCACTTACGAAAAGTAAGATTCACATCCTGGCTGAACAGGATCTAACTCCTCAGCTTAAAGCAAAGGTTGAAAATTTTAACCGTTTTGAACGTGGAATAAAAAAGACTGAAGCAGCAAAAGCCAGAATCAAAGCACAGGTTAATAAACAGTTCTAAGGAGTTTTTAAATGATTGAAGCCTTTGCACCTGTAAGGATTGATCTTGCAGGAGGAACTCTTGACATTTATCCCCTCTATATATTTGAACATGGTGGAATTACAATAAACCTCGCCATAAATCTCCTGAGTTATGTAAAAGTGATACCTTCAGGAAAAACCTTAAAATTTTATTCTGAAGATATGGATATAAAAGTAGAAACAGATAATCCAGACAGTTTACTCGAAGGAGATTTTGATCTTCTCGCAAGAACAGTAAAATTCTATAAACCCTCCAGGGGACTCGAAATTATCACAAGAAATCCCATCCCAAAGGGATCTGGACTCGGTGCATCTTCTTCTCTTCTTATGGCTTTAAGTGGAGCTTTAAATAAACTTACAGAGAAAGGATATGACAGAAAAGAGATAATTCATATTGGAGCAAATATAGAAGCTCAGTCCATTAAAATACCGACAGGGAAACAGGATTATTATGCTGCCATATATGGCGGGTTAAATGCTATCTGGTTTAATATGGATGGAGTGGAAATAGAACCTCTTCTTAAAGATGAAAAAGATCTTAAAGAATTTGAGAAGAGACTGATTCTTACCTATACTGGAGAGTCAAGATTTTCAGGTACTAATAACTGGGAAATGATGAAAAGATATATAGATGGTCATGCTGTTCAGAATATGAGAAATATAAAGAAAACAGCTGAAAAAATGAGGATTTCAATAATTAATAAAGATTTTAACGGAATAGCATCTCTTTTAGCTGAGGAATGGGAAAATAGAAAAAGTCTGGCCTGCGGGGTAACTACAGATAGGATAGATTTTCTTATGAACTTGGCCAGATCTGCCGGCGCTCTGGCAAGTAAGATATGTGGTGCCGGTGGCGGTGGATGTATGGTAACAATTACAGAACCGGAAAATAAAAAAACTATAATTTCTGCCCTGGAAAATAGAGGAGCAAAAGTAATGGATTTCTCAATAAATAAAGAAGGGTTAAGGGTTATTGAAAGTAATGACAAATAAAAGTGTAATCATACAAAAGGACCTTCATGCAAGGCCCGCTACATTACTCATTCAGAAAGCTATAGAATATAAAAATACAAAAATCTGGATTAAAAGAGACGAAAAAAAAATCCGTCTTAATAGTCTCATAGCTTTATTAGCTCTGGGGCTTAAAAAAGATACTGTTGTCATTATAGAAGCAGAAGGAGATGTTGAAAAAGAAGTGGTGGAATTGCTATCAGACTTTATAGAAAAAGGAATGCCAGAAGATGGATAGAGTGGAAATCGTTTCACCAGGTATTGCAACAGGAAGGCTATTTATAAGTAAAAAAACTGTATCTTTTTCCAAAAATGATTTTATCGGTATAGATGAGGAAAAAAACAGGTTTAAAAAAGCAATCAATAAGTGTAAAGCTGAAATAGAACAATTAAAAAATAAAACGATAAAGAAACTTTCCCGGAAAGAAGCAGATATTTTTCAATCCCATCTGTTTTTTCTCCAGGATCCTATGCTCATAGATGACACACTGGATTTAATTGAACAGAGAAAAATTAAAGCAGAAGAAGCTCTCCAGAATAAACTGAATGAACTTGAGATTTTATTTTCTGAAATACCGGATCCTCTTTTTAAGAATCGCTGGACTGATCTTAAGGATGTAGGAGAAAGACTTCTCCGTCTGCTCTTTAAAGATGAAAAAAGTATCTCCCATAATGAAAAAATAATATTATTATCTTCTGAAGTAACTCCTTCTGAAATACTGGAACTCTCAGATAACCTCTCAGGCATAATAACAGAACATGGTTCTGAAAATTCCCACAGTGCAATCCTTGCGAGAGCTCTTAAGATCCCTATGATGATAAAAAATAAGGCCCTCAGTATTTTTAAAAATGACGAAGAGATCATTCTGGACTGCAAAGAAGGTCTTATAATAGAGAGACCCGATGAAGAAAAACGAAAATATTATCAAAATAAAATTATTGAAAGTATCTCAAAAATTCTTATAAAGCCAGAACCTGAAGAAACATGGACTGCTGATGGAGTAAGAATTACACTTCTTGCCAATATAATGAACAGAGGTGAAATAGAAGATGTAATAAAATCAAAAGCAGAAGGTGTGGGAATCTACAGAACTGAATTTGCCTATCTCAATCATCTGCCGCAGGAAGAAGAATTATATAAAGATTATAAAGAAATCCTGGAGAAACTGTCACCTCTGCCTGTAATATTCAGAACACTTGACTTAGGGGCCGATAAATGGCCAAAATATCTTCTACCGCTTCAGGAAAGTAATCCTTCTCTTGGATTAAGAGGTATAAGGTTTTCTTTACAGAATGAAGAGATATTTACTTCACAGATAAGGGCAATACTGAGAGCATCTGTATATGGGAAAGGGAAAATAATATTTCCTATGGTTACATGTCTTGAGGATATAATAAAGGGAAAAAATATAATAAAAGGAATCTGTGAAGAATTAAATGTTGAACTTCCCCCTTTAGGGATAATGCTTGAAGTGCCTTCTTCGGTTCTATGTGCTGAAGGTCTTGCTAAAGAAGTAGATTTTATGAGTATCGGTACAAATGATCTAATTCAGTACACCATGGCAGCAGACAGGGAAAGAGAGGACACAAAAAAGTGGTATCAGTCCATTCATCCTGCAATGTTAAAACTTTACACTATAGCTTCAGAAGCCGGAGAAAAACATAACATATCTGTAAGCGTCTGTGGTGAAATCGGTGGAGATCCTTCCATAGTTCCAATTTTAATCGGATGTAACATAAAGCAATTCAGTATGGTTCCATCCAGAATACCTTTTATAAAAGAAAAAATAAGTAAATTGAATTATAAGAGACTAAAAGAACTTGTCCCTAAAGCTATAAATTGCCATAATACTGAAGAGGTTCAGGAAATTTTTAGACACAAAACGTAAAAAGTATAATATTATTACTCTTTTCACTTTTTACATATCTTCTGCTATTCTCGTCAGTCTCGATGTTCTGTAGTCATTTCTTAAAGTTGAAGTAGTCCCATAACATATTATTTTCTGATAGTAATCAAAAATAGCATCTTTATTTTTTTCTCTTCTCTGTAAGTCAGACATATTCTCTAAGGCTTCATTTATGATAGTCATACTTCTGGTAAAACTGTCTTGTTTTTCAGGGGAAGCTTTTTTTAGATACATTTCGAGTTGATCACCATAGATTTCGAGTTGTTCCATAGCCAGGTCAATAGTCTTCTTTCGGGCAAATTCGGCAGATTTCTGTGTATAAAAATCATCAGAAACATCACTTGCAAAATTCTCTATAATCTCTTCCTCTTTATCTGTAACAAAGATTTTTTGATTATAAATTCTGATCTTCTTTTTCCCTTCCAGATCTGTATATTCCACTTGTACCTGAAAAGGTAACTCCTGATTAACAGAAAGGTCTTCAAGAAGGTTCAGAGTACAACAGAACCTTCTATCGGGATTCATAGCCCCGGGCTCTAATTCAAAAAACTTATCCTTTTTATGAAATAAAACCTCTCCACTGAGCTCATTTAACATAAGACTGGAGTGTATAAATACTCTAACTTTTACATTTTTCGCTATAATATCTGATTGAGAGAGAGCGTAAAAGGAGCTGGCAATCTCATTAGCAGTAACAAAATAAATATCTCCTCCTGTCATATGGGCCATCTCCCCTATAGTGTCCAGTCCAATCGTAGCAGTCATATACGTCCTGACACCGATAATCTCAATTATTATACCTTTTCTGGAGCAGTAATCTCCCAGACGATTATAAAAATCGGTTTTCACCATCGTCTTATCATATCTCTCTATCAATCCCACACCTAAATTTGCAGTACCATCGGTAAGTAAAAGGATTCTTCCGTTTTCCTTTAAAAGAGCGACAGCACCAAGTACTGCCGGTCCCAGAGCAGTAGTATGTTCTACTTTAAGTGTAGAAATCAGCGATATCCATTTCTTATAACTACTCTGAATCTTTTCAAATTGAAAATTCACCTGATTAAACACAGACCATATAATATCTTCCTGATCGAGATAGTCACCACTTATCTTAACAATCTCTTTGCCTTCTGAATTATAAAGAATGATGAAGTCTGAAAAAGTTATAAGGGCAAAACCTGTATCTGGAGAATTTACTGAGAGATTCTTCAATGTCTCTATAAGGCTACTTTTTACAGCATTAAGAGAACTGGCTATCATAGAAGCAGAAATATCTATACAGGCCACTATATTATTATGGAATTCTTTCTTTTTTTCTTTTTCCTGGGGATATTCTATTTCTATGATGTCTTCCTGTAAAGACTTAAACGTTTCAAAGGTATCTCTGTCTATGTTATTCAAAGATTTACAGAATTCACAAATAAAATGAAGCCCTCTGACAGGGTCATCCTTAACAGACTTCATATCCGTAATTGCAGCACCGCAGGAAGGACATATTACAGGCTTAGCTGTAATCATTGAAATCTGTTTTTCCTGTTCATCAAAGGATATACGGGCTATAAGAGGATCGATAAGATTACTTTCACTCTTTGTAGAAAGAATATATTTATTTGATAATTTCATTTTTTTCACCTTCTCTGAAAAATACTCAAAAAATTCTGAGTTTACCGGTAACTATTCAAATAACTATTACACCAAAAAGTATATACATAAATTATTGCTCCTGTTACTTAATTATAATAAAATATCCCATATAGAGCAAGAACAATTTATAGTTAGTTTTAGAAAATATCTTCCTCTGAAGTAGTATGGTAATAGAGGAATCCTTTAACCCACATCGAATTAAACAAAAAAAACTAACTGAAAGGAGAGAGAGCTGTTTGATTATAGACGCACATGCTCATATACAGGAACTTATCGGTTCAAGCTGGAATTCTCCTCCTGAAAGACTCATATCACTTATGGATAGAGCCGGTATTGACAAAGCTATTGTAATGACCTATTCAGATATGCCAGGGAGTGACTCAGAGCTTTTACGCTATGTAGCAGAAGCCACACAAGAATATCCTGCAAGACTGATAGGGTTTGCGAGATTAAATCCGGGTTATGGCCCCCTGTCAGAAGAATTACTTGTTCTTGCTATTACTAAAATGGGTATGAAAGGACTTAAACTGCATCCTGTCGGCTATGGTATTCATCCAGGAAATGAGGTAACTATAAAATTAATAAAAAAAGCTGCAGAATTCAATGCTCCAACACTTTTTCACTGTGGTGATGAAGAATATACCCTTCCATTGCAGATTGCTGAAGCTGCAAAAAAATGCAGTGAAGCTACGATTATTCTTGGTCATATGGGAGGCTATTTTCATGTTCAGGATGCCATAAGGGTAGCTGAAAAATATCCCAATATAATACTTGAAACATCTGCTATGCCCTATCCATATCTTATCAGAGAAACTGTTGACAGGATTGGACCTGAAAGGGTACTATTTGCAAGTGACGGACCTGGATGTGACCCTCTCCTGGAAAGAAAAAAAGTTGAACTGGCAAATCTTTCAAAAAAAGAAATAGAGCTTATCTTTTCAGAAAATATAATTAAGATTCTGGAAAAAGTAAAAAAATACTGAGAGGGGGTAAAGAGAGTGGTAATAGATTCCCATGTCCATGTAGGAGAATCTCTTTTTGGATATAAACTGACAGTAGAAGAACTTCTATCCTGTATGAAGGAATGTAAAATTGATAAAGCTATAATATCTCCAGTAAAGCCGCGTAATTATCATTTTGAGCCGGAAAATGACTTTATTGCTAATTGTGTAAAAGAATTTCCTGATAAATTTATAGGATTTGGAAGAATAGATCCATGGCAGAAGGAAAAAGCTCTGGAAGAAATAGATAGATGTATTAAAACACTGAAATTTAAAGGTCTCTTTCTTCATCCATGGGAAGAATCATTTCTTGTAAATGGGAAACTCCTTTATCCTGTTATGGAGAAAGCCATGGAATACAATATACCTGTAATGATCTCAGGAGGGCATGTAAGAGTATCAGAACCACTTCAGATAGGAGACATAGCTGGAGAATTTCCAAAAGTAAATATTATAGCCACAAGTGGAGGCCAGATAAATATATGCGGTATGGCCCTTTATGATGCAGAAAATATGCTGACAGAAAATAAAAATGTATATCTCGAAACATCCGGTATATACAGACAGGATTTTATAGAAAATATGATCCGTAAATTAGGCTCTTTTAGAGTATTATATGGAAGTAATGCTCCGGTTATGGATATACGATATGAAATAATGAGAGCCACAACTGCACGGATATCAGATGAGGAAAGGGAAGATATTCTGGGAAGAAGTATTAGTAAGTTAGTGAAGGATGAAGAGTGAAAAGAAGTGAGCAGTGAAAAGTGAAGAGATTTACGTAAACTATAGTTTACTTCTCACCTCTCACCGATCACCCACAAAGAGAGGAGAAATAAAAAACAATGAACTACAAAATTGCAGATCCAGAACTTGCAGAACAGGGAAGATTAAAAATCAGATGGGCAGAATCCAGAATGCCTGTAATGATGGCACTGAAAGAAAAGTATTCTGAAACAAAACCACTGAAAGGCATGAGAATAGCAGGTTGTCTTCATGTAACAAAAGAAACGGCAGTACTTGTTAAAACACTTGTAGCAGCAGGAGCTGAAGTATCCTGGAGCGGATGTAATCCCCTTTCCACACAGGATGATGTAGCAGCTGCTCTGGCAGAAGAAGGTATATCTGTATATGCCTGGCATGGCCTTACAAAAGAAGACTTTTACTGGTGTATAGAAAAAACCATAGAATTTGAACCAACACTGACACTTGATGACGGGGCAGATCTCATATTTACACTCCACAATAAACATCCCCATCTTGCTGATAGAGTTATTGGTGGTACAGAAGAAACTACCACAGGGGTACACAGACTGAGAGCTATGGGAGAAGCAGGAAAACTGAGATACCCTGTAATAGCAGTAAATGATGCTGAAACAAAATGGGACTTTGATAATGTCTATGGCACAGGACAGTCATCTATAGATGGTATTCTGAGATCCACAAATATTCTTATTGCAGGTAAAACCTTTGTTGTTGCAGGATATGGCCACTGTGGGAAAGGGTGTGCTATGAGAGCAAAGGGACTTGGAGCAAATGTAATTGCCACAGAAATCAAACCAACAGCAGCATTGAAAGCAATACTGGATGGTTTCAGAGTTCTTCCTATGGATGAAGCAGCCAAAATTGGAGATATTTTTATAACTGCAACAGGTATGAAAGATGTAATAGTTAAAAGGCATTTCGAGTCAATGAAAAATGCGGCTATAGTCTGTAACACCGGCCACTATGATTGTGAGATAAATATAAAGGATCTTGAAAGCCTTGCTGTATCTAAAACGGAAATAAGAGCCAATAATGAAGAGTATACTATGAAAGATGGCAGAAAAATCTATCTTCTGGCTCAGGGAAGACTGGTAAATCTTGCAGGTGCAGAAGGCCATCCTTCTGAGGTAATGGATATGAGTTTTGCAAACCAGTTTATGTCAATGATGTATCTTGCAAAAAAAGGAAGAAACCTTGATAAAAAGGTTCATGATATAACAGAAGCTCAGGATCAGGAAATAGCCGGTCTCAAACTTGGAACTATGGGAATAAAGATAGATGAACTTACAGAAGATCAAATTGCCTATATAAGTGATTACAGTGCGGGAACGTAAGAAAAGAGGTCGTGAAAATCAAAAACTGATGGAAACACTGGTTACTATATCAGATAGTATTCAGGAATAAAACTTCCTATGTATAATAAAAATATTCTTATAGCAGATGATAATATAGACCTTTTAGAGGTATATGAAACCTTATTCAGTGAATTTAATAGTATTTCTAAAAACATTGAAGAAGGTTTTATTGTAAAAACCTTTGAGACCGGCATATATCTTTTGGAGTACTTCAAAGAAGAAGTACACAAGGGAAATAAAATACCTCTTGTTATACTGGATATGTTAATGCCCGGCTTAGACGGGCTGGAAACAGGTAAATTACTCAGAAAAATCGATTCTGACGTAATTATCGTTATTATTACGGCATATCCTGATAAAATATCCCTGGAGTCTATAAAAGCACAACTGAAAGAGGAAATATATTACGTACCAAAACCATTCAGGCCAAAAGAGATTTATTGCCTTGTAGATTCCCTCTTAAAAAGCTGGAATAAAAAATTTCAGATTAAGGAAAGTGAGGAAAGATATAAAGTCTTATTTGAAAATACAGGTACTGCCACATGTATATTAGAGGAAAACCACATAATATCACTTGCCAATACAAAATTCCAAAAACTCACAGGTTATACAAAAGAAGAGATAGAAGGCAAAAAAACCTGGACAGAATTTGTCGTAAAGGAAGACCTTGAGAAGATGGTATATCAGCATAAACTGAGAAGGGTCAGTCCTCATGAAGCTCTAAAAAATTATGAGTTTCGCCTCATAGATAAAGAGGGCAATATAAAGAATATATTCCTTACTGTCGATTTAATTCCAGGGACAAAAAAGAGCGTAAGTTCTCTTATGGATATTACCGAGTGGAAGCAGACAGAGGATGCCCTGAGAAAGTCTGAGGAAAAGTACAGAACTATTGTTGAGAATATCTTTGATATAGTCTATACCTATGACATTAACGGAAAAATTATGTTTATAAGCCCACGTGTTTCTTATTACGGGTACAGGCCTGAGGAAGTCATAGGCCATAGCTTTATTGAATATGTTCATCCTGATGATATAGAATATGTCCTTTCAGACTATCAAAGAACTATAGACAAAAAAGTAGATACTACAACTATATGCCGCATTATCACACCGAGAGGAATGAATTATATAGAAGAGATTTCAAGACCTGTAGTGGATAAAAACGGTAATATCGAGTACATTATAGGAGTCATACGGGATATTACAGAACGAAAAAAAACAGAAGAAGAACTTCACCGTATTGCCACTGCTATTGAACAGGCGGAAGAAACCGTTTTAATTACAGATAAAGATGGAACTATTCAGTATGTGAATCCTGCTTTTGAAAAGATTACGGGTTATAAAAAAGATGAAGTAATGGGGAAAAAACCTTCCATACTGAAAAGTGGATCTCATTCTAATGAATTCTACAGTTCTATGTGGGAAACCCTTGAAAAAGGAAAAGTCTGGAAAGGACGTTTTATTAATAGAAAAAAAGATGGAAATCTCTATAATGAAGAAGCTACAATTTCCCCGATAATGGATAATACAGGAACTATTACAAACTATGTAGGCGTAAAAAAAGATATAACAAAAGAATTAAAACTGGAAAAACAATTGAATCATATTCAAAAAATGCAGGCTATAGGCACTCTGGCAGGAGGAATTGCCCATGACTTTAATAATATCCTTGTAGCTGTTCTGGGATATATACAGATTTCACGTTATGATATCGGTGATACAAAAACAATTCAAAAAAATCTTGATCATATGCACAGGGCATGTGAAAGAGCTATAAACCTGGTAAAGCAACTTTTGACCTTCAGCCGCAACACTGAGGGAGAAAAAAAGCCTCTATATATAGGAAATATTATAAAGGAAACTCTTAAATTCTTAAGGCCCTTAATACCTGCAACTATTAAAATAAAAGAAAATATAAAAGAAAATTCCCATATGGTAATAGCTGACCCGATTCACATCCATCAGATAATAATGAATCTATGCAATAATGCAGCTTATGCTATGAGAGAAAAACATGGTATATTAGAAATTATTCTGGAAAAGACAATTTTTACATCTGAGGATTCATTATTATCGAAGGAAATGAAATCCGGCACTTACATAAAATTAAGTATAAGTGATACAGGTCACGGTATGAACCAGGCAATTAAAGAACGTATCTTTGAACCGTATTTTACTACAAAAAAAATAGGAGAAGGCTGTGGCATAGGACTTTCTGTAGTACATGGAATTGTTACAAGCTATGGTGGAGTAATTACAGTAGAAAGCAAAGAAGGAAAAGGAAGTACTTTTCATATATTCTTACCGGCCATTGAATATAATGTAATTCCTGAAAACATAAAACCATTAACATTGCCTAAAGGGAATGAAAGGATACTATTTGTTGATGATGAAGAAGATATGGTTCTTGAGATAGCAGAGAAAATATTAGTAAAACTCGGCTATAAAGTGGTTACTAAAACAAGCAGTATGGAAGCACTGGAATTCTTTCGTAAAGAGCCAGATAAATTTGATCTTATAATTACCGATGAAATTATGCCGGAGATGAAAGGAAGTGAACTGGCAAAAGAATTATTAAAAATAAGACCTGATATACCTGTAATCCTTACGTCAGGCTTCATTGAATATATAGATCGGGAAAAAGTCAGAGCTATAGGAATCAGAGAATTTATAATAAAGCCCTTTGATATAAATAACTTTGCCGCAATAATAAGAAAGGTTCTGAAACAAAATGCACGGTTATGAATATATACAATCACCAGCTTATGGATTATGATTATCTACATTTTTCTCTGCTTCCACAATATCTTCAGAGCTGAACTTTTTTGCTGTAAAGTTACTTAGATGAAGAATATTAGCAGGATCTAATTTTTGAATGGCTTTATTCAGTATCTTCTTTATCTTAGAACCTGACTCTCCTTCTTTTGTCTGAGTATGGAGAAGGGGCACTTCGGTAGATTTTTTTTCTAAAGATCCTTCTACAATTTTTTCACTTAAACTTTTATCATAAGCAGTTTCTAATTTACCTTCTTTTAAAAACTTTATTATATTTATACCACATTCGACACAATATTTTGCTTTCTCATTATTAAGTCTCCTGCAAAGGGGACAGATAACTTTATTTTTATCATTCTCAGTCCCAGTCTCAGGTTTCTTCGGAGAAATCTCTCTATCCTTCTTTAAAGTCAGTGCCTTCAATAAGTATGGACTTGCTTCAGGTGAAATGGGGTTCCCTCCAAAAAAAGCTTTTCTTATAATCTCTTCTAAATCATCCCAGAGAGTACAATTTTTCAGTATATAACCTGATGCACCGGATTTAAAACAGTTTAAAAATTCTTCTTCATTAAGATTGGCAGTAAGGATAATAATCCTGATAGAAGGACAGGATTTTAAAATTTTTTCTGTAGCTTCTATACCATCCATAAGAGACATTCTAATATCCATCAATATAACATCAGGCTTTTCTTCTAACGAAAGGATTGTATTTACTGCATCTTCCCCATTATGGGCTATTCCCATAACCTGAATGTCCTTAAAGCAGGAAGTCATATCTTTAAAACTATTGCATATATCAATATCATCATCTACAATAAAAACTTTTATATCTTTATTATCCTGAGAATCTTTAATTTTCTCAGAGCAAGTTATGAATTTACTGATTTTATCCTTACCCTTTCTAAATTTTATTTTATGTAAATTTAAAAGAGCATCTTTCAAATGAATGGCATCTTCAAATCTATGATCTACATCTTCAGAAAGACATTTCATTAAAATACTTTCCATCTCAGATGATACAAAAGGGGCAATTTCTCGGACAGATTTAAATGGTTTATAAGGAGATAGATTAGTTAAAAGTTCATACATAATAAGTCCAAGAGAATAAATATCTTTGCTTAATTCAAAAGTAGTCCCGGTGGTATCAACTATGAGATCTTCCAACTTGACTCCAAAATCAACTAAAATCAGAGTCTTATCATAATCTCTTATTATGAATTTATCCAGTTTCAGATTACCGGGCATAATAACAGGTTTATAATTATTTAAATATTCCAGAACCCTGCAGATCTGCATAGACCATTCAAGAACCTGTTTTTCAGGTAATCCTCTGGGGACTGCCTCTTTTAAAATCCTTTCCAGACTCCTGCCATTTATATAATCTGTAACAATAAAAAAAAAGTCCTTTTCCATAAAATAATCTGTCAGAAAAGGGAGATTGGGATGACGGAGATTAGAAAGGATATTTACTTTTTTTCTGAAGGTTTCTTCTATCATTTCTTTTTCAGGTAAAAGTGAAAATCCCTCTTTGTAAATTCTTCGTAAGGTACAGGGTCTATGTAAATATGTGTCATAAGAAAGTAATACACTCCATGTCTGTCCTGATGACAGATGAGAAATTACCCTGTATCTATTGTGGTAGAATTCTTCTCCCTGTTCATATGTGATTTGAAAGGGGGCTCCACAATTCTCACAGAAAAGAACATTCTCCAGATTTTCACTGGAGCATTCACTGCAATACACTTTTCATCCCTCACCGAAAATTGTAGAACTATTCAGTTATAACTTTATAACTTATTACAAAAATTATCCACACCGGTTCTGATCCATTTTATCCACTCATCAAAGCCTTCTCCCGTTTTACTGGAGAGAGGAAATATTCTGGCCTGTGGATTCAGTTTTAAGAAATTCTCATTAATTTTTTCAAGAGAGTAATCTAAATAGGGAAGTAAATCAATTTTATTTATAATCAAAGAAGTGGCAACACGAAAAATGCCGGGGTATTTTAAAATCTTATCATCCCCTTCAGTAGTGCTGTTCATAACTAAACTTATATTTTCTCCAAGTTTATAACCTGCAGGACAGATGAGATTTCCAACATTCTCTATGAAAATCAGGTCAGTCTTATGAAGAGGCAAATTTTCAAGGGCTTTTTGTATCATAGGGGCATTTAAGTGGCAACTTCCTCCGGTATTAATCTGTACAACCGGTATACCAAGTTTCTTTATTCTAACAGCATCTACATCAGAAGCAACATCTCCTTCTATTACAGATATTGCCAGATCAAGTCTTTTTATGGTTTCTTCTATAAAAGTAGTTTTCCCTGCCCCGGGAGACGAGAGAAGATTTACCATATATATTCTATGGTCATCCAATAATTTACGATTTTGCTCTGCTATGAGATTATTAGCACTTAAAATATCAGTCAACACAGGTATATTCATAGATCCACCTCAATATCTTCCAATAAAATTTCCTGGCCCGATAATAATTTAACATTTGGACTATAACATAAAGGACATAACATCATGAAATCCTTCACATTTGAAGTTATTCCACAGGATTTACATTCAATTTGAATATCTACTTTTTCAAATACCAGTAAGGCCCCTTCAGCTATTGTATCTTTACTGAATTGTTCAAAATAAAATTTAAAACATTCCGGATCTAACATAGTGAGGGCACCTATCTTTAATTTTAAAGAGAGAATTTTTTTTGCTTTATAACGTTCTCCCTGTTTAATTGCTATAGCAAGCATGTCATGTGTGAGAGATAATTCATGCATAGTATATACTCCTTTTAAGGTGAAACGTGAAACGTGAAACAATAATGTAATAGCGCTTAAGATACATTTACACTTCTTTTCACTTCTGCTCACTGCTCACTTCTTTTCACCCTTCATCTAATTCTTTCAAAACCAGTTCCACCATAGAGGAAATGGCTTTTTCCACTTCACTGGAAAGCTCCATAGAAAATCTATTTTCTACTTTTTCTATTTCCATTCCGAGTAATATAATCTTACGGGATATATTATCAGGATACAGCATTGAACCTATTTTCACAACCTCTGCAATTCCTAACTGATGCATAGAAATAAGACTATCCCTGCTCATATTCTTAAGTTCTTCTACTTCAAATCTATAACAATCCCCTTTATTGCCACCAAAGGTAACTGCATCTACTACTATTACTTTATCTATATCCATAAAATAATCCAGTAAATCTAAACCCCTCACTTCTCCCTCCACTAGATCCACATCAGATGAAACAAATTCCCTTAATTCCTGAATAACACGAAGGCCAAGACCATCATCGCCGGCTATTAAATTACCACATCCAATAATTCTACTCTTCAGAATATTCTACTCCAGTTCTTTTATATATTTTTCAGCATCAGTAGCATATTCACCCTGGTGAGACACCTTTAGATACTTTTTCAAATGAAGAAGAGCTTTAAATATCTTTTGCTGTTCTTTATAAACCAGTCCTATATGAAAATGTACTTTTATATCTGAAGGATCTATTCTTAAAATATTCAGATAGCTTGAAAGAGAAGTATCAAAATCGCCTGATTTATAGCAGGCTTCACCAAGTTTCCATAGTAATAGTAAATCATCAGGTTTCTCTTTAAGTTTCTCTTTAAGTTCCTGAATAGAATATATTTTATCTTCTTCTTCAATTACTTCTTCCTCAATTACTTCTTCTTCCACTTCTTCTTCTTCCTCAATTACTTCTTCTTCAATTACTTCTTCTTCCAATTCCTCTTCTTCCTCAATTACTTCTTCTTCCACTTCTTCTTCTTCAATTACTTCTTCTTCCACTTCTTCTTCAATTTTCTCTTCTTCCGGAAGTTTCTTTAACTTACTAGTATTATATTTTACCTTCACACGTCCTGCCTTTATATCATTCCACTCTTCAATAAGAGTCTCTATATATTTTCTGGCTTCAAAGACCAGCCCGGTATCAGTTGTAACAGCAAGACACTCATTTAAATGTAAAAGAGCTTCATTAATTCTGTATTCATTTTTTAACTCAGGATTATGATTGAATTGCCGTAAAATAACCCTGGCTATATTTAAATGTGCTTTCCCATAGTTAGGATCTACCTCCAGAGCTTTGTTAAAGTTCTCAAGAGCAAGGGCATCATTATTTTCTTTATAATATTTTTCACCTTCCTCATTGTAAACATCGGATACAGGAATAATCTCAGTCTTAAGTGGCGTAAATACTCTGGTAATACAACTCATCTCCACTTCATCAGCATCACCGGTAAGAGTTGGAATCTTATCTTTCTCACCTTTTATTTTTTGAATGGATTTATCTATTACCATCTTCATATTAATACTGAAGGGACTTTCTTTACGTCTGGCTTCCTTCAATGGCTCAACAGCTCTTTCATCACCAAAATCTCCTAAGGATATAACAGCCTGTTTTCTAATCTGATGATTTTCATCTTTAAGGGCCTCCAGGAGATAAGAAAATCCTTCTTTATATTTAACATTACCAAGAGTATTTAAAACAGCTATCCTCACAGAAAGATCATTATCTGTTAATCTATCAACCAGAGGTTTAAAGGCCCGGGCATCTCTCTGTTTTTCCAGTATTGAGATTACCTCCTTACGAATAAGAGGTTCAGAATCCTTCAACATATCAATAAGAGGCAATACAAGTCTTTTATCCTGAATATTACTCAGACTCTTAAGTATATCTAATCTATCTTCCTGTCTGGCAACTTTCAGTTGTCTGATAGATATTTCAATTTTATCCATAGACTTTACCTGGGGTTCTTCTGGCAGCTTAATTACTACTTTTTTATCTCTTCCTGCAACACTCAGAGTTGTTCCACATGCTTCGCAAAACTTCGCTGAAGGTCTATTTATTCTATTACAGGCAGGACAGAATTTTTTCTCCTCTTTTACCTCTTTTTTCACTCCCTCCCTATATTCTATTACAGGTACAGGAGACGATTTCTTTTGAAAAGACCAAGCTCTCACAAGCAAATGACTTGCATCAGCTGAAATGGGAATACCTCCTGCAAAAGCCTTTTTAATAGATTTTTCCAGTTCCCCCCAGTAAGTATCACTTTTAAGGATATAACCTGACACACCGGCCTCAAAACATGCAAAAAATTCTTCTTCTTTAAGATAAGCCGTTACTACTACAATTTTAGTTACAGGAGAAATCTTCAAAATCTCTTTTGTAGTTTCTATACCGTCTATACCGGGCATTCTCAGATCCATTAATATTACATCTGGCTTTTTGTCTCCTTCTACAACTTTCTTTATAGCTTCCTCACCATTATTGGCAAATCCCATAACATGAATACCTTTGAAAAATTTTGCCATATCATTGAAGGCATCACAGATCTGAGTTTCATCATCTACAACAAGAACATTTATATCACCTGCTGTGGCTTCACTTACTAATGGTTTTATAAAGCTTCTTGTCTTATATTCATTTTCATCTATTGCGAAATTTTTCTGATAAATTTCCAGTAGATTTTGCTTTAAAACTTTAGCATTGCTAAATCTATCTTTCATCTCATATTCCAGGCATTTCATAACCAGATATTCTGTATCAGGAGAAATTTCCGGAGTAATGTCCCTGAGAGGACTGAATTCAAAGAGTTCTTCAGGAAGTATTCCTGTGAGAAGTTCATAGAGGGTGGCACCAAAAGCATATATATCACTTCTTATGTCCAGTATTCCTTCATATTGTTCAGGGGGAGCATAGCCATCTGTTCCATAAGACGGGCCATCTCCGCCTTCAAGATCTGCAAGAAAAGCTGTGCCAAAATCCACAAGCATTATACATCCGTCAAATTCTCTTACTATAAGATTCGCCGGTTTTACATCTCCATGTATAACAGGAGGTTTTTGACTGTGTAAATATTCAATTACTCTGGAGACCTGAATTGCCCATTCAATCACCTGTTTTTCCGGTAATCCTTTACCCTCATTTTCATCAAGAATTACTTCTAGATCTTTACCTTCAATATAATCCATTACAAGATAACAGTAATCTCCCTCTATAAAATAATCTGTCATACAGGGAAGATTTGTATGTCTCAGAGTAGCAAGCAATTCAGCTTCTCTTTTAAAAGGTTTTACTACATCATCTCTCTCTTTATCAGATAAAGCTGAAAGACCCTTTTTATGAATACCTTTCACAGCACATAATTTATTCAGACTCATATCATAGGTAAGAGAAATTCCTCCAACCCCGCCGGTAGATAAAAGAGAAAGTATCTTATATCTCTCCTTAAGGAGATTTTTCTCTTCCTGTTTATCGGAGGCTTTAAAAAAGCATCCACACTTCTTACAAAAAAGTGCTCCCTTCGGATTTTCAGTATAACATTCCATACAATACATAATATTCACCAGCCTGGTCTAACGAAATCAAATCTAAATTATCCTCATAACACATCTAAACCCTTTAGAATGATCACTATTATCAGGTAAAAGACGATAACGAGTAGTTGTTCTCAAATAATTGGGATAATTTGTAAAAGAACCTCCCCTGAGTATTTTTTCAAGACCCTCCTCAGGCCCCCGGGGATTCTTTTCAGGAGAATCCTCATAATATCCTGCTGAATACCAGTCATTACACCACTCCCAGACATTTCCTGACATATCTATTACTCCAAAGAAGCTGGCCCCATGAGGATATTTATCTACAGGTGTAGTTGTATTAATATTACTAAAACGATTATTACATTTATTAACATCCCATTTCTCACCCCATGGCCATACTCTTCCATCATTACCTCTGGCAGCTTTTTCCCACTCTGCTTCTGTAGGAAGGACTTTCCCTGCCCATTCAGCATAGGCTCTGGCATCTTCCCATATCACATTTACAACAGGATGATTATCTTTTTCACTGTTATAATACTTCATAAAATCTCCCTGGGACTTATAACCTGTGGATTCAACAAACCTGAGATACTGAGCGTAAGTAACAGGAGTTTTATCAATATAATAATCATCTAAATATATAATATGATCAGGTAGCTCTATTTCAAACCAGCTTAACCTGGCTCCCTTATAATATTCTCTGGCTTCCTGAAGGGCATAATAAATTTCTTTTTCAGAACTACCCATAATAAATTCTCCTGCCGGTATTAAAATCATCTCAGCTTTATCAATGGGATGAACAAAAATAGAAGGCCTTGTTAATAACTCGCTCTTTATTCTCGTTAGTTCTTCTTCATTTTTCCTTCGAGATTCTTCCAGTTTTTTCCTGTTCTCTTCATCTAATAACTTTTTCTCTTCCTGATGCTTTTTCTCTCTTTCTTCCAGTCTTTTTATCTCTTCTTCTATATCAAATAAAACTTCTTCTTCCTTCTCTTCTACTTTTGTCTCCTTCTGAAATTTCTTTTTTTCTTCCAGTTTCTTCAGTTCTTCATCTAATTTTTTTCTCTCTTCTTCTCTTTTCTTTGCTTCTTCCTCTTCCTTTTTCTTTATCTCCTCTTCCAGTTTTTTTCTCTCTTCTATTTCTTTTATTTCTTCATCCAATCTTTTTCTCTCTTCTTCTCTTTTCTTTGCTTCTTCCTCTTCCTTTTTCTTTACCTCCTCTTCCAGTTTCTTTCTCTCTTCTATTTCCCTTATTTCTTCATCCAGTCTTCTTCTTTCTTCTTCTCTTTTCTTTACTTCTTCCTCTTCCTTTTTCTTTACATCCTCTTCCAGTTTCTTTCTCTCTTCTATTTCCCTTATTTCTTCATCCAGTCTTCTTCTTTCTTCTTCTCTTCTCTTTTCCAGAACCTCTTCTGTTAACTTCACTGGTTCCTCTTCAAGCTTTATTTCCTCACCCAGTCTTTTTCTCTCTTCTTCTCTCTTCTCTTCTTCTTCTAATCTCTTTCTATCTTCAATTTCCCTTATTTCTTCATCCAGTCTTTTTCTCTCTTCTTCTCTTCTCTGTTTTTCTTCTAAGAATCTTCTTTCTTCTTCTATTCTCTCATCTTCTTCAGTTCTCTTTCTTTCTTCTATCTCTCTTATTTCTTCATCCAATCTTTTTCTTTCTTCTTCTCTTCTATGCTCTTCCTCATCAAGTCTTCTTCTTTCTTCTTCCCTATTTTCTTCTTCTTCCAGTCTCTTTTTATCTTCCAACCTCTTTATTTCTTCATCCAGTTTTCTTCTCTCTTCTTTTCTCTTCTTCTTTTCTTCTTCTAATAACTTTGTTTCTTCTTCTCTTTTCTGTTCTTCTTCTAATTTCTTTCTCTCTTCTATTTCCCTTATTTCTTCATCCAGTCTTCTTCTCTCTTCTTCTCTCTTTTTTTGTTCTTCTTCTAATTTCTTTCTCTCTTCTATTCTCTTTATTTCTTCATCCAATCTTCTTCTTTCTTCTTCTCTTCTTTTCTGGGTCTCATCCAATCTTCTTCTTTCTTCTTCTCTTCTTTTCTGGATCTCATCCAATCTTCTTCTTTCTTCTTCTCTTCTCTTATCTCTTTCTAATCTCTTTTCCTCTTCATCCCTCTTCTGCTCCTCTTCTAATCTTGCTTTCTCTTTTTCTATTTTCTCTTTTTCTTCTGCCAGTTTCTTTCTTTCTTCTATAAGACTTTTTCTTTCTTCTTCTAAACTCTTCTCCGGTTCTCTTTCTACAATCTTCTTCTGTTCCTCATAAATCTTTTTCTTTTCTTCTTCTAATTTCTTTCTATCTTCTGCTAATTTCTTTGCTTCTTCTTCCAGTCTCTTTTTTACTTCCTCAAGTAACTTTTTGCCTTCTTCTAACTTCTTTTTATCATCCTCCAGTACTTCCCTGTCTGTTTCTAATTCCAATTTTTTCTTTGTATCAAGTTCCAGTATTTTTTTCTCCTCTTCCTCTGCTTCTTTCTTTTTTTCTTTTTCAGCAATTTTAACCTGATCCCATAATAATATTATTACACCTATTATAAGTAATATTAAAATAAACATAATTACATAAATATCTGATAAAGGTGTAGATGTAGAAGCAGATACAGGAGGTGAAGAACTTTCCTGTGTAAACCCCGAACCTACATATGTTATAAAGATTAATAAAATAATAGATAATTTAACCAGATTTGATATTTTCATTTAAAATATACACCCTGCAAAAAGTAATATCTAAATTCTCTTGCAGGAAGGAGCGATATCGCTCTCCTCCTTTCCATAAAATATTAACTTATTCAAGTTCTTCTATATAATGTCTGGCTTCAGTTAAATACTCTCCCTGAGGGTCCAGACTCATATATTTCTTAAAATGAATCAAAGCTTTTAACACTTTCTTCTGTTCTCTATAAATGAGACCAATATTAAAATGTGTCCTGGCTTTCATCGGCTCTATCTCTAAAACTTTCAAATAACAATCACAAGACAGCTTATGTGATCCTGAGCTATAGTAAGCTTCTCCAAGTCTATTAAGAAGATCTACATCATCAGGCTTCTCTTTCAATTCTTTCGTCAATTTCTCTATAAGATTTTTTCCCTCCTTTCCTTTTATATCTGTTTCTTTCTTAGCTATATCATCAGGACTCATACCTTCTATTTCGGAAATATACATTTCAACTTTTGTTTTTAAATCTTCATCTTTAGTCAGCTTAATACATCTTCTGAAATGTTTCAGAGCATTAAAGACATTCCCTACATTTCTATAAACCTGACCAATTTCCAAATGAGCTATAAAATCTTTAGAATTTATTTTAAGGTAATACTTATAATGAGAGATAGATTTATCAAATTTTTCAAATTCTCCATACAGTCTTGCAACCTGTAAACGAACATCCTGATTATCAGGTTCATCCTTAAGTTTTATTTCATATTCCTTTAACTCTTCTTCTTTGCTTTTTTCTAATATTTTGACTTCTTCTATTTTCACTTCTTTCTTTTCTTCTACCAATTCCGGTACTTTTTCTTTTACACCTGCTAATTCCTCAGAAGATAACATTTCAATCTGATTTATATAATTCTTTGCTTCATCCAGAAGTTCTGAATTATCAGCTTTTCTGGCACATATCCTGAGATAATCTAAAGCCTCATTAAATTTACCCTGTTCTTTATAAAGAAGAGCAACTTCTAAACAAAGCTTTGCATCAGATGGTTTGATAGATAAACACTTTATGTAATGTTCTATAGCTCTTTCCATATCTCCTGATTCCTTATATAAGACAGCTATATTTATATTAGCCTCCAGATCATCAGGTGATTTTTCCAGAGAAGACTTCAATTCCCTCAGAAGGGGACTCTCATCTATCACTTTAGCTTCTTCCAGCTTAATTTCCTTTGTTTCAAAAGGAGTTTCCATTACACTGGCTCCAAGATCTTCTATTTCTTTTATATATTCTCTTGCTTTTTTAATTAAAGAATCATCCTTAGAAGTCTTTACACATAATTTAAAATGTCGTAAAGTTTTTAAAACATTTTTCTTGTCTTTATATAGTAAGCCTAAATTCATATGAGCTTCAGCAAAATTGGGATCCAATTTCAATGCTTTCTCATAATGCTCTTTTGCTTTATTTGGTTTTTTCTTTTCATAATACAAAAGACCGAGTCTGGTATAAATAAGAGGATCATCAGGTGAAGTTTTCAATAATTCCTGATAATATTCTATAGTTTGAGGCTCTTCTTTCTCAGGAATCTCTTCAGCTTTAACTGGTTCTATCACTTTTTCTGCTTCTTTCTCTTTAAGTATTTTCAGATCAGAGGAAACTTCTTCTCCCTTTTCTGCATCTTCAATACTCCTTATCTGTTTCTCTAATAATTCTATATTATTTCTGGCTTTAGTGATTATCTCTTCATTCTGTGAACATTTTTCAGAAACTTTAAAATGCTCCAGAGCATCTTTTAATTTATTAATTTCCTTCAGAGAAGTACCAAGTTCTTTATATAAAAGGGCTATATTAAAATGTGCTTCTCCATAAGATGAATTTAACTCCAGGGCTTTCCTGTAATGACTATCAGCTAAAAATACATTCCCATACTCAAAATAAGCCCGGCCCAGTTCATTATAGATCAGTGGGTCAGAAGGTGAGGATTTTAATCTGTCCTTATAATAAGTTATTCTTTCTTCCAGTACTTCCGGAACCTCAGTCGCTTTTATTTCTTCCTGGATCTTCTCTTCTTCCATCTTATTTATTAAAGGCAGTTCTTCCATCTTAATATCCTGAATTTTAGCAGTAATTTCTTCTGTTTCTTCAGGAGTTTCAATACTTTTTATCTTTAGATCTATCTCCTCTATATACTTTCTGCCTTTATCAATTATCTCTTCATTCTGGGCAAATTTCACAGACAATTCAAAATGTTCCCGGGCACCTTTTAATTTATTACTGTCATTCATAGAACTTCCAACTTCTTTATATAACATGGCCAGGTTAAAATGAGCTTCTGCATAATTCGGAGCAAGAGAAAGGGCTTTCTTATAAAGAGTATCAGCCAGAAACATATTTCCATAATCAACATAAGCAAGGCCAAGTTCATTATGAACTACCGGGTCATGAGGAGTTCCTTTCAACATATCCTGATAATATTTTATCCTGTCTTCAGCAGAGCTGGGAACTTCTATATCTTCTACTTCTTCTTCTACTTCTTCTTCTACTTTTTCTTCTACTTTTTCTTCTACTTCTTCTTCTACTTTTTCTTCTACTTTTTCTTCTACTTCTTCTTCTACTTTTTCTTCTACTTTTTCTTCTACTTTTTCTTCTACTTTTTCTTCTACTTTTTCTTCTACTTTTTCTTCTACTTCTTCTTCTACTTCTTCTTCTACTTCTTCTTCTACTTCTTCTTCTACTTCTTCTTCTACTTCTTCTACTGTTTCTTTCTTTTCTTTTAGTAATTTTTCCTCTTCTGCAGATTTTTCTTCCTCTTTTTCAATCTCAGCCCATACATCATTAAGAATTTTTATATAATTTTGGGCTTCTGATGCCAGACTGGCACTGGAAGCAAGTTCAATACATTTATTCAGATGCATGAGGGCTTGATTAACTCTATACTTATTTCTGGTCTCAGGCTTATATTCAAATTCAAGCAAAATAAGTCTGGCTAAATTAAAATGGGCCTCCACATATGTGGGATTTATCTCTAAAGCCTTACTAAAAGATTCCATAGCCAGTTCATATTTATTTTCTTTGAGGTATGCTTCTCCCCTTTCATTACAACTCCTGGCTTCATGAAACTTTACAGTTACCTCTGGTAAAAGTTCATTGGTAGAATAAATATCTTCTTTTTTGACTTCTACAGTGCTGGTCTTTAAAGATTCAAGTCTCTGTATGGCCTTATCTATAGTCATTTTCATGCTAAAACTTAAAAGTCCTTCTTTCTGGCGGGCTTCCTTCATAGGAATAAGAGCTTGCTCATCACCAATCTCTCCAAGTGATATAGCAGCATGTCTTCTGATACGATAATCTTCATCTTTAAGAGCTTCTATAAGATGAGGAACAGTCTTAATAAATTTAGGATTTCCAAAAGCCGTTAAAACGGCAAGCCTTACACCCAGATCTTTATCTTTTAACAACTTTATAAGTGGTTCCATAGCACGTATATCTTTCAATTTGCCCAGTATAGTGGCGGCTTCCCTGCGAATATTGGGATGGGAGTCATTCAGCATCTCAATAACGGGTAATACAATTTTCTCGTCATCAACCTTACTTAATTTACTAATAGCTTCAAATCTTGCCTTCGGATTGGAAGCTTTAAGCTGAATAATAGATAAATCTATTTCACTGAGGGTATGAGAAGTAACAGATGAAACCCTATCAGTTAAAAGATCTATTAAAGCCTGTTTCATCTCTTCTGCAGAAGCAAATCTATTTTTAGGTTTAAGTTCAAGGGCCTTTCTAATTATTTCTTCCATAGGGTCAGAGATCTCTGGAACCCTCTTCTTTACCGATTCATAGGTGAATGGTATGGGCATTATACCTGTAAGAAGGTGAGACATAGTGGCACCTAAAGAATAGATATCACTGGAAGGTTCAGCCATTCCTCTGAACTGTTCCGGTGAAATATAGCCCATAGTTCCTATGGCAGTTCTGGGATTTGTATCATCCTGTAAGGCTTTGGCTATTCCGAAATCTATTAGTATTACTTTTTCATCTGAGGAACGGATCATAATATTAGAAGGTTTAAGATCACGATATAATATACGGGGATCTCTCGTATGCAAATAAGCCAGAACATCGCATATCTCTATAGCCCAACTACTTACCTGTTTTTCAGGTAACCCGGGATTACCTCTTTGTTTAAGGATGGCAAGAAGGTCTGTCCCTTCAACAAAATCCATAGTAAGATAATAGCGATCACCTATTGTAAAATAATCATATACCCTGGGAAGGCTTATATGATGTAAATTAGCAAGGGTTTTTGCTTCACTCTGAAACTTATCAATAGCGTACTGTCTTTCTCGCTCCGTACTGTGAGGGAAACTTATAAGTTCCTTTATAGCACAGATCTTTCCAAGGTTTTTATCTTCTGCACAATAAACGGCCCCCATTCCACCTGCTTTAATAAGTTTTATAATTTGATACCTGTTAACAAGCAAAGTCCCTGCTTCCATACCATTACTGAATTGTCTTGCCAATTCATTTCCCAATAAATTGCCGCATTCAGCACAAAACTTTGCTGTATCACTATTCAGGGCATTACACTTAGAACATAACTGAGGCATAATTAATTAACCTCCTAATTAATGCCAGATAGATAATAAAAGGTGAGTGGGCAGTATAAAATAAATGACATATACTGACTGATAATAAGTATATCTTTATTTCTCACCATTAAACTCTCACCCTCTCACCTCTCACTATTTACCTGATTAAAAACTCAGAATATCCATAAGGGGTTTTTTAGCTCTATTAATAGCCAGACGCAGCATACCCAGATTTGCATCTTTTGTAGCAAGCATCAAAAGCACTGCTTCTGATGTAACCAGTTGAATTATAGCAATTCCACTCTTATACTGAGATATTAACTGATCTAATTCTCCCACACCGGCTTCACTTCCCAGAGCTTCTGAAGATCCAAGTCCACTGGAAGCTATAGCACCTATAGTTTCTATATCGGCATCTATAGTGCCTACAGAGGAGATTATTAATCCATCTCTTCCAGAAATCATTACAGCTTTGACACCATCAGTTTCGAGAATACCTTTGAGTATTTCCTTTGGACTTCTCACTGATAAACACTTCCTTCCTTAAAAATTATAATCCTTATAATAGGCTTCTAAATTTTAATCATCAAACTTTGGCATAAGGCGAACTTTTAAAACACATTTTTCTCCCATAGACTCTGTTTTAAGTTGAAATCTTTCTCCCACTACCTCCACGAGAATTCCCTGAAGGTATGAATGAAAAAGAGTACAGAGATCTCCTCCTACCTTTTCTCCCTGTTGTGAAAGTATAGTATAGATGGGGCAGTGATCAAAGGTAAGAGTAGTTGTTGAATCAGCAAAAACATAATCAAACTTGAAACTATCTTTCCACTTCCCCTGAAGATCCTTTATTATCTCTTCAAAAGTAATCTTCTCATCTTCAAACATACGGGGAAGGTGACTGGCAGCAATTCTTCCGGCAGTGGTGCCGATGGCGCCAAGAGATCCTCCTGATACTTTCCGCAGGGTTTTGGATATAGAAAGCATACGAACACCTAAATCTTTAGATGCCAGTTCATAGTCTTTCTCAGTAACATTAATGCCCTCAATGGTTCTTACTAAATTACTCATAATATATGTTTCACCCCGGGGTAAAACCTGATTCTCACCTCCTATTTTATGCACAATCCTTAATCATCCTGAAATTAAATAAGTCTGCTGGCAATCTTCATACCCTCTGAATCACAATAAAAATTCTTACTGTAAGAAACTCCCTGAAGGTCAATACAGGTGGGAGGGCATATATAATAACAGGACAGACAGCCTATACAGTTATCTTCTTTAGTTACAGAAGCAGTATTCCTGGCCTTATCAAAGGTAAATACCTCTACAGGACATACATCAACACATAACTGACATCCTCGACAGGCTTTATCATCAAGTAAAATCTTGATCTTCTGGTCAGTTCCCTTCATCATAACTCTCTCTCCACCTTTCTTATAAGCTTTCCACCCTGATAAATATTAAGGACAAGGGGCATCTGTCCCGGTAATGCATGGGTAGAACAGGATAAACAGGGATCATATAATCTAATGGCCACTTCAAGGGCATTTAAACACTTTTTATCACTTTTTTCTATATAATGTATGGCAGCCTGTTTGATAGTTTCATTGATTGCAAAATAGTTAAGCTGAGTAGCCACCATAAAATTAGCATATTTAACCCTTCCATGCTTATCTCCTTCATATTCATGAATAAGTGTACCCCTGGGAGCTTCTACATGGCCAATACCAATACCCGGCAAGCCTTTTATAGGATCACGAACATTTTTACTGGTTATCTCAGGATTCTGAAGTAATTCTATAGCTCTCTCACAGGCATAAATCATTTCAATTAATCGTGCATAATGATGGAGAATGGATTTATGAGCGGGACGGCCATAATTTTTCCTGAAGAGTTCAAGTTCTTTCTGTGCTAATGGTGTCGGCATGGCATCACAGACATTTAATCTGGCAAGGGAATTACCTCTGGTAAGCTTTAATTCTCCATTATGTTCAAACATTGTACCTTTAATATAAGTATCAGGTCTGGCATTCTCTTTTAAATATTTCTTCCAGTCTTTTGTTTCAAAGTCCTGAACAATATTACCTTTCGGATCCATTACCCTTATAGTTCCATAGGTAAGATCAAGCTTACCCTGATTTACTGTTCCAACATTATAACATTCAAGATCCATTATACTCATCAGGTCTTTGGGATCTTTTCCCTGCATTACGGTTTTCCCGAATTCCATAGCCCACTTGGAAAGCTCAAGAGCTTCTTTGGCATATTCTAAAAGCTGTTTTCTCTTATCTTCTTCAAGAACATAACATACTCCACCTGCTACAACTGCAATACCGTGAGTAAATCTCCCTGTAAGGATTTCATTCATTTTAGAACCAAGAGTCCTGAGACGAAGAGCTTTTTTAGCCTCTGCAGGAGCAGCTTCAACAATACCAAAGAGATTTCTCTTTTCAGGAGGCGAATCTATACCCAGTATCAGGTCAGGCCCGCCAAGAGCAAAGAAATGAAGGGCATGAGAAAATATAGCCTGAGAAAGATTCATCAGTTCTCGAAGCATCTTCCCTGCAGGAGGAGGAGTTAATCCATAGGCCATATCCAGAGCTTTACCCGAAGTAATAAGATGAGAAGTAGGACAGACTCCGCAGATTCTTGCCGTCATCTGGGGCATCTTGCTCATTTCCATTCCTATAAGGTTTTTCTCAAAACCTCTCAATTCTATTACATGCATTGTAGCGTCTTTTACCTTACCGGCATCATCTAAATCAACACTTATTGTAGCATGTCCTTCTATCCTTGTAACAACAGGTACCTTTATAGTTTGTGTCATACCGTTGCAGCCTCCTTTTCTGCTTCTCTCATCCATTTCTTTATGAGAAAAGTGGGTTTATTTCTTAATACGGGGGCACCCATATAATATGAATAATAGGTACGGGCAAAATTCTCAATCTCCTTAATTATATCTGCTTCCTTTATCTTTGTGAGTTTTGCCATCCTTTCAGCAACTTCTGTTCTTATATCCCTGTAGGGATTCATTATTACCCTGGGTGTGGGACCTGTACAGCCTATACAGGGCATACCGGTATTCGGACATGGTGCAAGACACCTGTCAAGAGAAACAGATCCAAGACAGATATACCCCTGGGAAAGGAAACATACTTCAGGATCAGGTATACCTTCTATATTCCTTTTCAACTCGGAAACATCTGTTTTATCCATTCTTCTATTACATTTAGCACAGACAGAACGAAGGGTTGTATCAGGTAATTTACCTGCTATTAAAGAAGTTAAACCCTCAAATATAAAATAAGGATGAGGGGGGCAACCTGGCATATAAAAATCAACATCTATAATCTGATCTATGGGAAGAGCTTCATTCTCAAATTTAGGAATTCTTGGAGAATCGGGTATAATATTAGTTACGGTACTTGGATTATTAAGATAAACCTTATCAAATATTTCCTGAGGTTTAAAAACCGTATTGGCACCGCAGATTCCTCCCCAGCAGGCACAGGTGCCCCAGGCTATAATGGACTTACATTTTTTTCTCATGTCCTCAACAACATGACGGTCATGATCAGTTCTCACACAACCTTCAATAAGTCCTACATCGGCTTCAGGGTGTTCTTTAAAATCTGCAAGGATGGGGCAATAGACTATGTCTATTGCATTTACTACATCCAGCAGTTTCTCATGTAAATCTACGAAAGATACATGACAACCTGCACATGTGGAACATTGTTCAGTAGCTACTCTGACTTTCATTAACTGCCTCCTTTCTCCTTAAAAACAGTGAGTTTCTTGTAACAGCCATTTTCACCACCATGAAGGATTTCTAAATCTACTTTTTTTCCTCCCAAGATTCTTTCCAGTGCTCCTGCAAAGAAACCGTGAGACATATGACAGAGGGCGCCCTCCTGTTTATCTGCATAGGTAAAAAGAGTATTTCTCACAAGACAATCCTGAAACCACATATAACTTACCCATTTATCACCTTCATCTTTAAAATATGTCGGTTCGTCGCTTTTCTTCCATAGACCGAATTTCCAGTCAAGACCTATGCCGTAAAGGGCTTCCTGAAGGAGATCAACAGCTTTCTCAAGATCATCAGTAGTAGCAGTAAAATTTTTTGTTGCTTCCATTCCAATGGCTTTCCCTGATTGAAATCCAACAACACTTGCACTTCTCTGGAGGATCTTTTCTGCTCCCTGTCCTAAAGCGCCCATAAACATCATAACATCCTGTAATTTTTTACGTTCTTTAACTAAATCAGCCAATCTTAGTTCTCTCCTTTCTTAAAAACTTATTTCTCTGAAAAAAGAATAACTCACCTCCTCACTATACTTTTGCAGAATTTTGAAAAATTGTTGTCCCCTAAGGACATCCCTCGCGGAGGTCCTGCAAGGTAGAATAAGGCTTTGTTTAAAAAGTGCAAAAGTATAGCTCTTTAGATAAATAAAATAAATCAGGTTTCTTAAACTACTCTTGTTTTCTAATCTTTTTCCTAAGGTTCTGAAGAAAATCTATCAGAAAAACCAGTATACTCTCCAAAACGGATATAGAAGGTTCTTTTTTTTCATCAGTCTCTTTTTCTATTACTTCTTCAGATTTCTCTAAAAGCTTCTCTTCAATTTTTTCTGAAACTGATGGTTTCTTTTCTTCAATAGTAAGTGCCTCAATAGCACTTCTCATACTGACAATATTAGCATATCTTCTGTCTGGATTTAATTCCATGGCTTTAAATATAATATTTTCAAACTCTGATGTAATACTGGAATTAAATTTTCTACACAGAGGAAGAGGTAATTCATTAAGAGTACGATCAATAGCATCTACAGGAGGAGTACGGGTCATAAGGAAATAAAGAGTGGCCCCCAGAGAATATATATCAGTTCTGTCATCTGTCTGAGCAGTATATTGTTCCATAGGAGAATAGTACATCTTGGCAGTCTTGGCTACAGCAAGAGTTTTAGCCTGAGGATCAAAAATTTTAGATATGCCAAAATCAATAAGTTTTAATTTTCCATCAGAAGTTATAATTACATTTTCAGGGCATAAACCTCTAAAAATAATGGGGTTAGGCTTTATAGTATGGAGATAATAGAGTATATCACAAAGATTAAGAGCCCATTTAATTACCCGGGATTCTGGCAAAAAATCCTGTGAATTTTTAATAATATCACTGAGTTTATCACCGGACACATATTCCATGACGAGATATTTTCTCTCATTAAATTCAAAATAATCTTCAAATTTAGGAAGATTTTCATGGGATAGCTTTAAAAGTAACTGTGACTCAATATGAAACTGCTTCACTGCCTGATCACGTTCAGCTATATTTAAAAAACCATCTACAAGAAGTTCTTTAATGGCAACTTCACTATTAAACTCTTTATCTTTAGCTTTATACATTCTGCTTACATAACTTGTGGAAATAAGATTTTCAATCACATAACGTTCTTTTAATAAGGTCTCGGGTTTAAGAAACTCGTCTTTTAAAGATTCAGCATCTTTTTTAACCCTGGCCATAAAAATCATCCTTCATCCTTTTGAGATTACCGAAAGAAATATAAATAATATATTAAACGCACAAAACATGATAAAAGGAGAGATTTTCGTAAAAGCTTATACTCATATCAAATTCAGTAAGAAGTATTTCTATAAAGTTATGTCTGAATCCTTCCAAACCTTAAATTGATTATTAATAAATTCTAATTTATCTTTTATTTCTTTTTCAGGATAACCAGCTCGTAAAGCATCCTTAAATTTTATTTCAGCTTCTTTCCACATACCCTTTTTAAGTAACATTATAGCAAGATTATAATGAATATCAGGAATAGAAGGATCAACCCTCAGGGCTGTCTCAAAAAGGTTTATAGCAGAATCTATATTACTCTGCTTTGCATAGATAATCCCAAGATTTGAATAGGGAGCAGGATTATCCGGATCAATTTTTATACACTTATTAAATTTTTCTTCAGCTTTTAAAAAATCTGACTCTTCCATGTATATAAGAGCCAGATTAAAATAAGCTTCATAATCATTCTCTGAAAGCTCTATTATCTTTAAAAAAAAATTTTCTGCTTTATTTAACTCACCCTTTTTCTTATAAAGAAGGCCAAGATTATAGTAAATCTCAGGACTATCTTCTTTAAAGGAAAGAGCTTTATTATAAAATTCCTCTGCCCTCTTATAGTCTCCCTGAATAAAACATATAAAACCAAGGCTATTATAAACCTGTGGAAGTTCATATATGTCCAGAGATTTTTTAAAGACCTCCTCTGCCTGCCGGTATCGGGAATCCTTGAGAAATTCCTTTCCCACATCATAATATGCCAGAGAATAAAATCTGATTATCTCACTGGTAAAATATTCATTATAAAACTCAGCTTTAAGTCTGTTCCTGAAGGAAAGATTATTCAATAATGATAAAATCTCTTCCGGATCAGCAGAATCCTTATAAAATTCATATATAAGACCTGAGCATCTGAGGTCAGAGCTATAAGGAATATCAGTAAAAACAGGAGAATTTGCTTTATCTATAATCATTTTTACCATTTCATCATTGGAAGAAAGAATTTTTTCAGGTAAGACTTGAGGATAAATATTTCGCATCTGTTTATTATACCATTGAGAACATAAGAGCCCATACTGTAAAACACGGACATCTCTTCTAAAACCTTCTACCTTCTGAAAATACATTACCCCCATACCGCAGAGATCACTTCTGCAGATTAATATGGCCTTTTCAGGAAGAGAATTAAGAAGATTTTTACTATAATCATAATATATATAATTATTACTGTTGTTTACCCGGGGATAATTATAAATAATAGGGATAAGAGGAAATAAAAGTAAAAAATAATAGACAGGAGAAAAACGCATTTTAACAGAATCGAAAGAAAAACCAGTAAACACAGTAAGAGAAATAAATGACAGCAAATAAAATCTTTCTATAAGCCATTTCCATCCTTCTTCAGAGGAAGGATTGGCCAGAGCAAGAAAGAAAGGCCCTGAAAAAATAAATATCAATATAAAAAAGAAAAAGAAAATTCTCTTCTTTTTAAAAGAAACAAAAAGACCTGAAAAAAATAAAGGAACTATTAATGGAGAAAATTGCCTGTAAAGTGATACAAGATAAACCTTCATATTATAGATAAAATTACTTATAAAAGAAGAATTACTACCGGAGACATTTAAACTCAGAGAACCATAACCTCTTCTTGTTATAAGACCAATAAAACCATCCATATCTATAGCTCCCCAGTTCATAGGAGAAGAACCGGCTCTGAGAGGAATATAAAAATATGGCAAAAGACCTGAAAGTAAAAAAACAAAGGAAAAGAGTATTTTTTTACAGGAAAGATTTTTCCCTTCAGTAACTATTATTAAATAAAAAAAAGCAGGAAATAATAATACTATTGTATGGTGATGAGAGAGGCCAAGACCGCAGAAAAAGGAAAAAATATAAAGCAGATAATCTGCCTTTCTGCCATCAGTAACCATATCTCTCCATAAAATAAGAATAAAAATAGTAGAAAGGGCAAGAAAGACATTTAATATAAAAACTTCTGTACAGAGGGAGAGCTTCCAGAAGGTATAGGAAAAAGAATAACATAAAGCCATAATTACAGCAGATATTTTATTTTTAAACAAAAGATAACCTGTTAAAAAAAGAAGAACTGACGAAAGAGATGAAAAAAGACAGGACATAAAATTCATTCTAAATGGAATATTTCCCAAAGGAAGGGAGATAAAAATATGCCCTATAAGACTGTAAAGAGGGTAACCGGGAGGGTGATTTATTCCAAGTAAATATGAATTTGTTACTAATTCTGCTCCGTCGCCTATGGGGGAGAGAGAGGGGAAAGAGGTTTTTATGTAAATAATAAAAGTAAAAAGAAATATAAAAAGGGAAATTAGAAGAAGAGAGGTTTTTACTGATAACTGAATCTTTCTGTCTTTCTGATAAATAGCTCTTTTCTTCATAAACAATACAGCCATTAGCTGTTAGCTGTTATAGTCCAAAAACCAATAGCTAACAGCTAATTGCTTACCCTAAAAACTCAAATACAATCTGGCAGAAAAGTGCTGCACCAATTACCAGACTGTCTTCGTTTATATCAAACTTTGGATGATGAAGGGAATATTTATAATTTTCTCCTCCACCTCCGAGGCGGATAAAGGTGCCGGGTACTTTCTGAAGGAAACAGGAGAAATCCTCACCACCCATAGAAGGTTTTGATATAATTTCTATTTTATCTCTACCTAAAAGTTTTACTCCACAGTTTTCTACAAATTTTGTGGTATCAGGATGATTTATTCCTCCGGGATAACCTTCAACAAATGTAAGTTCATATTCGCCTCCCATACTGGAAGTAATGCAGGATATAGCTTTTTCCATAAGGGCCGGTATCTTTTTATGGACTTCCATAGAAAGTGTTCTTAAGGTTCCTTCTATTTCCACTCTCTCAGGTATAATATTATATCTATCTCCACCTTTTATTCTACCTATACCGATAAGCACTGTCTCCATAGGGTCTACCTGTCTTGTTCTTATTCTCTGAAGGGCCTGTATAACCTCTGCTGCCATAATTATGGCATCAACACCTTTATGGGGTTTTGATATATGTCCTGCTCTGCCTTTTAAGACAATAATAAATTTACTGCTTGCTGCATGGGTCTGGCCATAAGTGAGTCCGATTTTCCCTGTGTCTAAATCTGATGCCATATGAAGAGCAAAGACCGCATCTACAGAAGGATTATCTAAAACACCTGCTTCTATCATCGGGAGAGCTCCTCCGGGTCCCTCTTCTGCCGGCTGAAATATTAATTTTACATTTCCTTTAAGTAAATTTCTCTTTTCAGACAAAATTTTAGCAGTTCCTATAAGTATTGCCGTATGAGCATCATGGCCGCAGGCATGCATAACACCGGGAATTTTAGAAGCATAAGATACATCATTCTGTTCCTGAATAGAAAGAGCATCCATATCTGCTCTCAGGGCAACTGTTTTCCCTGTACCACCGCCTTTAATCAATCCAACTATACCGGTAGATGCCACTCTAAAATATTCTATTCCAAAACTCTTAAGACAGTCCTCCACAAGAGATGCAGTTTTCTTTTCTTTAAAACCCGTTTCAGGATATTGATGAATAAGTCTCCTCCAGGAAATCAGATCGGATTTTATGCTCTGTGCTTCTTCTAAAAACATTTATTTGCCTCCTTTAAATAGGTGAGGCGTGAAACATAAGTTATAATTTATCATATTTCACTGTTCACTGCTCACTTTTTGCACTTCCCACTGTCAACATCTTCCTCATGTGAGGTATCTCCATTTTGTGCAAGTACTGTTATTATATCCTTCCGGCCAATTATACCTATCATTTTTTTGTCTTTTACCACAGGCAGTCTCTTGATCTTTCTTGTAACCATTATAGATGCTATTTCCTCAAGAGGTGTTTCTTCAGTTACTGACACAACCCTTTTAGTCATAATATCACCTGCTGTGGTACCAAGCATTTTTTTGAGTTCTATATCCATAACCTTTGGATTATCAAGATAAATGACACCTCCGAGAATCTGATAAAAAAGAGGAGGATGAAACCTGGACGCTCTGAGAACTATATCTCCATCGGTTATTATACCCAGGAGTTCCTCTTTATCATTTAAAACAGGTATAGCCTCTATATCATTATCTGCCATCATCTTCACAATATCTCTCACAGGTGTATCAGGTTTCACACTGATAACCCCGGTAGTCATTAAATCCTTTGCTGTAATCAAATTAATATCACTCCTTTAATCGTGAGACGTGAGAGGTATAATATTCATCTCACTTTTCACTTCTTTTAACTCTTCACTGCTCACTTTATTCATTCCACAACCAGTCAGGATCAGCTCCATCAAGAACCAGCCGGGTAAGGCCAGAACCATCTGTATTTACTATATAAATACCATAAGGGACAAAAGTTTTCCTGCTATGAGAATAAATAGCTTTTTCAAAAACAATTCTGCTCCCATCCATAGAAAAGGAAGGTCTGCAGAACTGATAACCCTGAGTCAGAGGTATCACTTTTTTTACGCCTAGAGTTCTTAAATTTATAATTCGTAATTCTCCGCCTTTCTCATAAGAATACCATCCTGCTGTCAGGAAATTACCATCAGGAGAAAAATTAGAATCCAGCCAGCCTGATTCCGAATTTAAATACTCTATTTTACCGGAAGACACATTATATGTAGCAAGATAATAATTCACATTTCCGCTGACTAACTGATTAAAAACTATGTTCTGCAGCTCATCTGGGAAAAACCTGGGATAACTGTTCCAGGAGTTGTCAGGCTTCAATAAGACCTTAAAATCAGAACTATCTGCATTAACAACACATACTTCAGGATAATTTGCTGAAGTAAAGTGATCCCATTTATTGCTTTCATGGGTAAAGATTACCTTTTCACCGTCAGTGGAAAAAGAAGGACTCAGGCAATAACCGGGGACATCAATAAATTTCTCATATTTTCCTGTTTTAATATCATACTTCCAGAGTTTTCTATTAAAAACAAAAATAATTGTTTTCCCATCAGGAGACCAGCAGGGTTCAGAAACACCACCTTCGAAGGTAAGCTGTTTTACTTCACTACCATCAGGTTTGGATATAAAAAGATTGCCTCTCAGGGTATAGGCTATTTTATTCTTAAGTTTTGGCTCTTTTTTAACTTTCTCTTTTGAAAAAGCCACTGAAAACAATACTAACAAAGCTAAAATGATTACAGGAATTTTATTTTTCATATTCTTATCTTCTACCTCATTTATTAAAATATTTTTTAACCTTACAAAATAATATAAGAAACTTCTCATAAATTACTATAACAAAATATACTAAAGAGAGAAACAATATTACTGCAGGTAAAACATAAAAAAGATCTTTGTTAATCAAATAAAGAAGAGACAATATAAGTTGCCATATATTTCTCCTTTCATATCTCCTCTAGCCAATCTATAAGATTCTCTTCAGAATATTTAAGCTTTCTGAAAGCCTCAGGTATATAATCTATTAAATCTCCTGCTATAAGAGCTTCTTCCCCCTTATCTTTACAGGCCAGATCCCCACAGAGACCGTGAAGAAATACACCGGCAAGACACGCATAAAGAGGTGAAAGTCCCTGTGCAATAAAGGAGGAAACCATACCTGTAAGGACATCACCACTACCGCCTGTAGCCATACCGGGATTACCTGTAGGATTAATATAAATTTTCCCATCTGGAGTAGCTATAATAGTACGGGCAAATTTTAATATTATATAAACCTTCCATTTAATTGCATATTCCCTTGAAATAGTAACAGGATCTGCTTTAATCTCTTTTAAAGCAAATCCTGTAAGACGGGCCATTTCTCCAGGATGGGGTGTAAGAATAACCGTTGATTTAGCATCGAGAATAACCGATGTATCTATTGAAAGAGCATTCAATCCGTCTGCATCTATTACAAGAGGTACACCGGACGTAGAGACCAGTTTTCTTACAAGTTCACCTGTTTCCTTCTGTTGAGATAATCCAGGCCCTATAGCCATACAGTCACAGGGAAAATTCTGAAGAACAGGTAGAGCATCAGGAGAAACTGTATGATCTGAAGTTTCAGTAAGGGATTTTGTCATAACTTCCGTAAGTTTTCCTGCCATAACAGGGTTTAAACTTTCAGGGAGAGCAACAGTTACAAGGCCTGCCCCTGTCCGAAGACAGCTTACCCCGGCCATAGCTGCAGCTCCCGTAAAGCCGGGAGAACCTGCCAGAATAAGGACTCTACCAGAATTTCCCTTATGAAAATCCACTTCTCTTACAGGTAAATGTTCCTTCAGTATATCAGGTGTAATGAGATAAGTAGAAAATTTTTCATTATTCATCCAGTAATCAACAGGGATACTTATATCGGCTATTACAAGATGCCCCACATATCTTCCCCCTGGAAATATAAACATACCTCTTTTGGGAAGACAGAAGGTTACTGTTTCAACTGCTTTTATACAGGGACCCTCTACATGACCTGTGGTACAGTCAAGTCCAGAGGGAGTATCTATGGCAATAACAGGTTTTTTAATAGAATTTATTAGCTCTATAACCTTTCCTATAAGCCCTCTGGCACCGCCTCTAATACCTGTTCCCAGAAGACCATCCACTACCAGATCCACTTTCTCTATTTCTGTTTTCAAAGAAAGAACTTCTTCTTCAGTTAAAATCTCTTTTATCTTTATACCTATTTTTTCTGCTATAAGACAGTTTGATAAAGCATCTCCTTTCAGATCATCTTTTTTTGCCATAAGAAAAATCAGAACTTTATAACCCTTATTAAAAAGATGTCTTGCCACTACAAAGGCATCTCCACCGTTATTACCCCTGCCGGCAAGTAATAAAATTGTTTTATTTTTAGTAGCTCTGCTTATAACTCTCTCATAAACTGCCCTTCCGGCATTTTCCATTAAAACCATTCCGGGTATTTTGAGTTCTTCTATGGTTTTTTTATCGAGAGACTGCATCTCTTCAGAGGTTACAATCTTTAACAAAGTGATCACCTTATTTTTCTTCGTAATGTGTGATACATGACGAAAAGATTAATTATTCATCTAAATTCTATATTTTCAAAGTAAAATCCTTTATCTTTTCTTTTGGAGGAGAAAATTATAATTTTTATTTAATGATATAATATCTCCCTACAAAAAGGCGAAATAAAAAAAGCTTTCACAAATGATCATCATTTTATACAGGCAGGTTTTCAGATACTATTATAGAATATGCTTTCTCATTACTACAAAAGCTATAGCCATATTCTGTGAGTGAGAGATAGTAAGAAATATTTTATCTATACCTGATTTTTGAGCATATTCCTTTGCATTACCATGTAAAAGGATTTCAGGTTTTCCTTCTTCATTATTTACAACCTCTATATCCTGAAAGGAAAATCCCTTTCCCAGGGCTTTCATAGTTGCTTCTTTTGAGGCAAATCTTGCGGCGAAATGCTGGGCACTTCTGACTTTTGACGAGGAATAATCTTTTTCCCGCTCAGTAAAAACCCTGTCTATAAAACGTGGATTTTCACAGGCTTTCTTTATACGATCTATTTCAATAATATCAGTTCCTATACCTGTAATCATTTGGCGGAATTGAACTTTACCAGTTTCTCCCAGTCAATCTTATAATCTGTACAGAAATCTTTAGTAAATTCATCTGCAAATTTACTAATTACCTGGCCATAAAGTTCCAAAAATTTTTCATCTCTTTCTTTTGCTTTATAACCGAGCGGTTCTATAATTTCAGTATATAAATTGTCATCACCGGAAATAAATTTCCAGAATCTCTGTCCCCAGAGTTTTTGATAGTTACGGTTCTGGATTATAACTCTGAAATTTTTTTCTCAAACTACTTTTTAATACCTGTTCTATGTCACGTATCTGTTCTCTAGATAAAGCCACTTTATAACCTCCCTTTTAAATGAAAAATAATTTCCGAGTAAGCTCCTTTGTCTTTTTCTGTTCTATTCAAAACAGGACGTTTATATTGATTAACAATTTGCATACCTGAATTTTCTGCTATCTGTTGATATAAATTATATTTATCATTTGCAACAAAAAATACATCATAATCAACAGCAAAAAATCTTTTACAATTCTTTAAAACATCTGATATTCCCTGAACATAAGAATTTCTCGCTTCTCTCCCCTGACCTTTAAAAAGAGAACCTATTTCCAATTCATCCTGTCTCTTAAAACCAAATAGATCATAAGCATAGGCATGTTGCTCATGATAATCAATCAGACCTACATAAGGAGGACTTGAAAAAATACCTTTAATTTTTTGCTTTCTTACTAATTCTGAAAATGCAGGAAAATTATTCTCTAGAATTTCAAAAATATTGATAGTTCTTGAATCTCCTGTAAAGCAGGACTGATACGTATTAGTTCTAAGAGTATCAAAAATTTTTAATCTCTTAATAGTATCTTTACTATAACGTTCCCACCAGCTAAATATAGAAAAGAGCGGTTTACATACTTTGCCATGTTTAGCACAATAATAGATTTTACGAACTGGTTCCTTTAAAGTAGCTAAATCTGCATGAGTAGTTGCTCTGCAGGAGCGTATTGTTCTACTTAATATAATACTTATAGCTCTTTTAGTAACAGGATTGTTAATTTCTTTAATGAGATTAAATACAAAATCAATTTCTGTTCTGATATGTTTTAAATACCATTTATCCAGAAAACTAATAGATCTTTCTTGATTTACTTGAATATCATATTCTTTGACTAACTCTAAAAATACAGGTAAAAATTCTTTTTCTTTTTCACGCCCGTACTCATCTTCATTGACTTTTTTATTCTTTATCTGATATTTAAACTCCGGCGACGGAAAATATTTATTATTAAAATTTGCCAACTCTCTTGTTAATTTATCTTCAAATTTCACTGTATTAGAATTAGAAATAAATTCTTTCAAAGCTTTTGTTATTTTTTGTATCTCATAATGTAAATCTAAAAAATCATATTTATAAATCTTTACATTGCTTATTAAGGTATTAAAAGCAGAAATATCTATTCCTATGGCATGTAGCCCAAGTTCATTGGACTGAACTAAGGTAGTACCACTTCCACAAAAGGGATCCAATACTATATCGCCCGGTTTAAAATAGGCTTCTTTTTTGAACTCATCTGTATGGTTATCCAAAAAATATTCAACAAGTTGAGGTATAAACTTGCCTTTATAGGGGTGTAATCTATGGACGTGCTTTGTAGTATCAGCTTCTTTAAGATGATCAAAAGATAAAGCCCAGTTTAAATCTTCCCCTAACTGATCTTTCCAGTTAATTTCTCTCTTTCCTATGTAAGATTCTTTATAATATTTAATTAAATCCTGTTTATCAATGAGAGTAGCCCCATTACCACCAATTTTTTTAATTCTTCCATATTGAATAAGATAAGATATATTTGAAATAGTAACATTTTTCCCTGTAAATTTTGAAGCCCATTCACTCGCTTCTTTTGTTGTAAATAATTTTGTAAGTTCCATATACAAACTCTCCTTAATCTATTTATAGTTAGTTTCATAACAATCCATAATTAAAGAACCTCGTAATGCGTAAAGCGTGATGCGTGAGATAACATTACGCATTACGCATCACGAATTATTTAAATAAGTTATGAAATATACTATAATATTATCTTATCCTAAAACAAAATAACAGGCAAGTAACAAAAAGATAAAAAAAGCTGATAGCTGATAGCTAAATTACCACACATCTCTTCTTATTATACTCTGCTCCCTCTTATGTCCCACAGAAACGAGATATATTGGCACACCGGCCTGTTCAGAGATGTAATCGAGGTACTTTCTGGCTTCCAGTGGCAGGTCGTCATAGTTTCTTATATCAAGGGTATCCTGTTTCCATCCGGGGAATTCTCTGTATACTGGTATACAATTTTCCAGAACTTTCAGATCCTGAGGAAAATCCTTATATATTACTCCCTCATATTCATATCCCACACATAATTTTATAATGTCGAAATTATCCAGCACATCTAATTTCGTAACGGCAAGGCCAGAGATACCGTTTAAAATACAGGAATAGCGGATCATAACCAGATCAAGCCATCCACACCGTCGGGGTCTTCCTGTA
>JAKJGF010000008.1 GCA_022704525.1 Bacillota bacterium
TGCTTTCAAAAGGTAGAACTTTGTAAAGATCTCCAAAGGTAATATTACCGGCTTTTATATCTTCCCTTATACCACTGGAATTCAACATTGCCACATCGCTTCCTGAATGTTCTCTCATAGCATCTGTAATAACATTTCCAAGAATACTTTCTGATACACGACTATTTTTTAATTCAAGATCTGTTTCTCCCACAACTTCAACTTCCTTATCTTTTGCTGCTTTCAGTGCAGGAGCTATTATTCCTTCTACTTCTGGATCTGCTTTTATCTCACTAGTATTTACAGGTATAAGTTCATTTTTAGAGACAACTAACTTTTTAGTTACAGGATCTATCTTCAATTCAAGGTTTCCCACAAATTCACCTTTACTGCCTCCCTGAACTATTTCAGTTCTATTAATTTTCTTTGGTTCTTTAGAAGCTTTATGAGGATGACCGTTCACTATTACATCTATTCCATTAACGGACTTTGCCAGTCTTTCAACCTCTTTATCAGTATCATGGGCAAGGACTAATACTATATCTATTCCTTTTTCTCTGAGTTCTGACACATATTTATTTGCAATTTCTACAGGATCACGAATTTTCAATCCCTGAAGATTCTCAGATTTAGCACTTTCAGTAATCTTCGTCAGAGTAAGTCCTAATATACCTACTTTTACTCCATTTATTTCTTTTATACTATAGGGCTTTATTTCATCAAGTGTTCCGGGTTTATCAGATTCAATATTTGCTCCCAGTACAGCAAAATCTGCTTTTTTCACCATATCCTTCAAATCTTTCTGAGTCCAGTCAAATTCGTGATTTCCTACTACTGCAGCATCATATCCGGCCTTATTCATAGCCTTTACCATGGTTTCTCCCTTTGTAACTGCAGATTCCAGAGAACCCTGTGCCCAGTCTCCACCGTCTACTACGAGAGCATTTCCGTCTGCTTTATTTTTCAAATCCTTTATAACTGTTACCACATGAGAAATTCCCCCCACCTTATCTCCTGACTTTTTCTCCACAGGTCTTATAGCACCATGGAGATCATTAGTATATATTATGTTTATAGTCTTAAGGGCCTCCCCAAGAGGAGATGGTAGTACACCTGCAGTAGCAGAAGCAGAAAGAGCCATATCGGAAGTTTGGATATTCTCAAAAAGATTAGTAGAATAACCTTTTATAGGAATACTATTTTGGTTTTGAAAAATTTCACTTTTATGAGCTTCATAAGGGGTCATTTTATTATCATTCAAATTTATCCTGGCAAAATTTCCCCTATCTCCTCTAAAAAAATTATTCATCATAAGGAGAAGTCTGTTCCAAATTTTACAGGTCAACGGAACTTTCCCAGAATTTTCCGGAAGCTTATCTTTAGATTTCATTTTACTGATATTGACCTGATCCGATATTAAATACCTGCTATTTATATCACCATAAAATTGATTATTACCTATCATTCTTATTCCCCCTATATATAATTATTGTTAAATTATTAGCTTCAGTAAAAAAACCCTTTATGTTTAAAGCTATCAGCAATCAGCTTAAGAAAAAAGCTGAAAGCTAATAATAATTAAAGGCAAAATAAATAGAAAACCACTAAAGCATGCTAGAAGCAAAAAATCAAATATATACTTCTACAAGGCAAATAAACCTACCTGGCTTTTTTAGCCATGATCAGCACAAATTCCTTGTTTTTCCTGGCTTCTTCATTATTAGGATCAATCTTCATTACCTTATCAAAGCATTTAATAGCATCTCCAAACCTGCCCATATTAGCCAGAACCATACCTCTCTCATTCCATATAATAGTATTCATTGGATCAAGCTTTAAGGCTTTATTAAAACAATTTATAGCTTCTTTATTTTTACCTTGACTGGCAAAATTTATAGCATCTTTATGCCAGTCTACCGCTGTTTTCTGTGGGCCTTTCTGACATGATGAAAAAAAAAGAAGACAGGAAACCAGTAAAGATATAAAAAATAAATCTGTTTTTCTAAACCTCATAATATGCTCTCTCCTTTCAGAATTATTATATCATTTTCAAAGGAAAAAAACCAGGTCATATAATTTGTGATGCGTAATAGTTAATGGACATTAAGTTTTACGCATTAAGTCAACTATAAGCAGGTAAATATATCAAAGACACATCATTCACATTGTTTCCCGTAGGGCCTGTTATGAAGAGTTCATCATATTTTCTTAAAAAATTATAAGAATCATAGTTCTCAATAGATCTTTCCAGTTCCTGTCTATCCTGACACTTTTCCAGTAAATACCTGTTAGAAAATCCCCCGCTTGCATCAGTGGGGCCGTCTGTGCCGTCAGTAGAAGCAAACATAGCAAATATATCAGGATACAAAGGAAGAATATCACGGGTAAAAAGAAGTGTCAGGTGTTGATTTCTACCTCCCAGACCGGTTTTATCCTCAGTTATATTCAGTGTAATTTCACCTCCCAGAATAAGAAGTTTCGGAGAGGAAGAAGTGTATAATTTAATAAGTTCAGGAAGACCTTTTATTAATTCTTCTGCTGTGGAAGTTGTGAGAGGAGTTTTCAAATATATAGAATTAAAAGTCTCTTTTTTTGCCTCATCTGAAATTATTTTGCAAAAAATCTCATTATCAGAAAGAACAAAATTAAAACTATCTTTAAATACAGAATCTTCAGGAGATGGAGTGTCTTCAATCTGACCATTTTTCCCCTTTAGAATTAAATCCTTTACAGCTTCAGGAGTCTTCATAGTAAGATTATATTTTTCAATAATCTTCCGGCAATCCTCAAAGGTGGAAGGATCTCTCACTGTTGGCCCTGAAGCTATACTGGAAAGATCTGAGCCTATAACATCTGAAAGAATAAGAGATATAAAAGGAGCAGGATGGGCTAAACAGGCAAGGCCACCTCCTTTGACAGAGGAAAGATGTTTTCTGATTATATTTATTTCATTAATACAGGCTCCTGAAGAAATGAGTAAATCAGTAATTTTCTGGAAATCCAAAAGAGTAATGCCCTTCCGTGGCATTTCCAATAAAGATGACCCGCCGCCGGAGATGAGAAAAATAACAAGATCATTTTTAGTGGCCTTGGCGAGATATTGTATAATATTTTGCGTTGCTTTAAGAGAATTTTCATCAGGAAGAGGGTGAGATGCCTCAAAGATTTGAATTTTAGACAGAGGAACACTGTGGCCATATTTAGTTATAACCGCCCCTTCAATAAGATGGGCCGGTATAGAATCTTCAATACCCTGTGCCATAGTACAGGAAGCTTTGCCAAAACCTGCAACAAAAATCTTTTCAAAATGAAAGGATCTATTTTTAATATGTAAGCGATTTTCCTTAAAAAGAACATTATCTCTTACTATCTGCCGGGGAGAAGTTTTTTTCAGAGCTGAATTATAAATCTTAATCAGTTTTTTCTTTATATCCATCTCTATTTACGGCCTGTCAGAAAAGCCCTTGTAACTACCTCGAAAACCCAGTAACGTTTTGGTTGAGTAACCATGTGATAAATGGTACCGGCAATATCTTCAGGTTGTATCATAGCTTCTCTTGCTGCTTCATCCGGGTGAGAACCAATATTTTCATGAAATTCTGTACTGGTAGAACCGGGACAGAGAACAGATACTCTTATATCATATGGCTTTACTTCCAGGGCAACTGATTCTGTAAATCCCATAAGGGCAAATTTAGATGCACAATAACCGGACATATTCGCTATACCATTTCTCCCGGCACCTGATGAAATATTGATTATATAGCCGTCTTTTCTTTTCTTCATATTGGGAAGAACATATTTCGTTATCAAAAAGACACCCCTTATATTTGTATTCATCATGGTGTCAAACTGCTCTGCTGACATTTCTTCCACAGGGGTTCTGTATCCAAGTCCTGCATTATTTATGAGAATATCTATCTTCCCTGAAGTTTCTATTACACTCTCTATGAGTGCTTTTACCTCATCCTCTTTACTTATATCACAGGAAAACACTTCTAACTTTAGCCCATCTTTTTGAAATTCTTCTTTTACTTTATCGAGTTTGCTTTTATCTCTGGAAATGGCTATTACAGTGGCACCTTCGGAAGAGAAGAGACGGGCTGTAGATTTACCGATACCTGAGGATGCGCCGGTGATTATAACTACTTTTCCTTTGATATTATTTTCCATGTAATCTTCTCCTTCTTTATTTCTAAAATTTCGACATTACATCTACCGATTAAGCTTAATATCCTTTTCCGTTTTTCAGGAGGTGCATTATTTACTTCTTTAATTACCGATGCTGAAATGAAAATATTAACAAGTCCTTCGGAAACGACTTCATCGAAAAATTCAACAGTAGCTTTCTTCTTATCAGGTGCATCTTCGACAAAATAAAAATTCCTTACTGAAGTTTCCACATATAAATCCAGTTTTTCATAAATTATATCTCCTCTTTATGATTATACACCAACATAAAGTGTAGTTCAACCCTGAGAAAAAGCGATAAATTCCCTCTACCTATTTCCTGTAAATCATATTATAATAAAGACAAAGATATTAAAGGAGATACATATGAAGAAATTGAAGTTATATCTGGAAACTTCCATATGGAGTCATTACTATGCAGATGATAATGAAGAACAGATGGAAAATACAAAGTTATTATTTGATAGGATTAAGGAACAAAGATATGATATATTTATTTCTCTATCTGTTATTAAAGAAATCAATAGAACTGAACATGATAAGCGTATAAAACTACAAGAATTAATGGAAACTTATAACCCGACAACACTGGAGGCTTTTTCTGAAGTTTATAAATTAGCTAACAAATATATCGAAAGTAGTATTTTGCCTTCTAATTCTTATGAAGATGCATTTCATGCTGCAATTGCAAGTGTATATAATCTCGACATCCTGGTTAGTTGGAACTGTAAACATCTGTCAAACGAAATTAGCAGAAATAAAATTAACATGTTTAATATCAGCAATGGATATAAACCAATATTGATATTCACTCCCATGGAGGTGATAAGTTATGAAGGAAAGTAAGGTCATGAAGGAGTTACGAAAGATAAAAAGAGAAATAAGCAAAGAGTTATATGGTAAGTCCTGGGAAGAGATCGATAAAATTTTCAAGGAAGATAAGAGAAAATGGGACGAAGAAATGCAGAAATTGAGGGAGAATAAGGCAAGACAGGGATTACCTGCAACCCCGTCTACAGAAGAACGGATATTGAATTAAGAAAATAATAAGGATTTTGAAGATATATCAACTTCAGAGGATCGTTATCACTTGCAAATTATAAAATCTATTGACATTTCAAAATTTTTCGGTTATCATATTCCTTCTTATGTACTGCTATTAATAAGCTGCATCTGATCAATAAGCTAAAGAGATGTTTCAAAATAAACGAAATATTAAACTCGAGGGGATTTTGTCAAATGAATCCGGTTATTTCCAGAATGAGAAACATAGGTATAAGTGCTCATATAGATTCAGGGAAAACAACCCTTACGGAGCGTATACTTTTTTACTGTAATAAAATTCATGCTATCCACGAAGTAAAGGGTAAAGACGGAGTGGGATCTACTATGGACTTCATGGATCTGGAAAAGGAAAGAGGCATTACAATTACTTCTGCCTCTACCAGGGTAGAGTGGAAGGATACTTCGATAAATATAATAGATACACCGGGCCATATAGATTTTACAATAGAGGTAGAAAATGCCCTTCGGGTACTCGATGGGGCAATACTTGTACTCTGTGCAGTGGGAGGAGTACAGTCCCAGTCCATTACGGTAGACAGACAACTTAAACGATATAATGTTCCCACCATTGCCTTTATCAATAAATGCGACAGAGACGGTGCAAATCCAATTAAAGTAAAGGATCAGATCAAAGAAAAACTGAGGCGTAACCCTCTACTTATGCAATTACCCATAGGACTGGAAAGTAAGTTTGAAGGGGTTATAGATCTGGTAAAGATGAAAGTCCTTTATTTCGAAGGCTATAGCGGGGAAATCATAAGGGAAGAAGCTATTCCTTCATCCATGGTGGAAGAAGTAAATAAATACAGGGAAAAACTGATTGACGGAGCAAGTATATTTTCAGAAGAACTGACAGAAGCCTTCTTTGAAGGCACTGTTACAGAAGAAATGATTTATGCTGCAGTAAGACGGGGAACCTTACTCTTACAGCTTACACCCGTTTTCATAGGCACTTCTCTTAAAAACAAAGCCATTCAACCACTTATGGATGGAATTATACACTATCTTCCCGATCCGGGAGAAGTGGAAAATACTGCTATAGATCTGGATAAAAATGAAGAGGAAATAAAACTCGTCTGTGATCCGAAACTGCCTGCTGTGGCAATTGCCTTTAAACTAGAAAAACAAGTTTACGGACAGTTAACCTATATACGCATCTATCAGGGTACCATTAAAAAAGGTCAGGATCTCTATAACAGCAGGACAAAAAACAGATTCAAAGTGGGCCGCCTTATTCGTATGCATGCCCATAATATGGAAGATATAAATTATGCTGTCTGTGGTGATATTGTAGCCCTTTACGGAATTGACTGTTCTCTCGGCGACACCGTTACCCATGGTGATGTAAACTATTCGTTGTTCTCACCTTATATACCGGAACCTATTATATCTCTTGCTATTAAAGCAAAAGATAAAAAATCTTTTGATAGTATTTCCAGGGCTTTAGAGAGATTTACAAAAGAAGATCCTACATTTAAAGCATTTATCGATACAGAAACAGGACAGACCATTATCCGTGGTATGGGTGAACTCCATTTAGATGTCTATATAGAAAGAATGAAAAGAGAATATAATGCGGAATTTGAAACAGGGCTGCCGGAGGTTTCTTACAGAGAAACCATTACAAAGGCAATACCCTTTGATTATACCCATAAAAAACAGACAGGAGGCCGTGGCCAATATGCCCGGGTGTCAGGCATAATAGAGCCTTCTGAAAATGGTGAATGCACCTTTATTGATAACATAAAAGGAGGAGTAATTCCCCAGGTTTACATACCATCCTGTGAAAGTGGTTTTAAGGATTGTCTTTATAAAGGTTCTCTCATTGAAGCACCCATTGTGGGAGTAAGCATGAAAGTAGATGACGGGAAACATCATCCCGTAGATTCTTCACGTCTTGCTTTCGAGCTTGCCACCATAGGAGCTTTCAGGGAAGCCTATAAAAAAGCAAAACCAATAATCCTGGAACCTGTTATGAATCTCACTGTAGAATCACCTTCCGAATTTCGTGGTACTGTTCTGGCCAGCATAAATCAGAGACGGGGAACTATTATAAATACACATGTAGATAATGGATTTACCAGAATAGAATCGGTTGTTCCCCTGGGAGAAATCTTCGGTTACGCCACTGCCCTTCGCTCTCTCACACAGGGGAAAGCAGAGTTTACCCTGGAATTTTTAAAATATGAAAAAGTTCCTGCCAGTATAGAAGAGGAAATAAAAAGCGTGAAGCGTGAAACGTAAAACGTGAAAGGTAAGATTATAGTTAGTTTCATAACAATCCATAATTAAGAACCTCGTAATGCGTAATGCGTAAAGCGTGATGCGTGAGATTAACCCATTACGCATCATGCATCACGAATTATTTAAATTCTAATAAGTTATGAAATATACTATAATTTATCATAAATATATAGTAACCATATAATAATCTTTTCACTTTTCACTTCTACACATTAAACAATATATGTACGATATCCCCATCTTTTACAATATAATTCTTGCCTTCCAGACGGAGCTTTCCCTGAGATTTTGCAGTATTTAATGAACCGAGTTTTAAAAGCAGATCGGCTTCCACCACTTCGGCTCTGATAAAGCCTCTGGCAAGATCGCTGTGGATGGCGCCGGCAGCACTTACGGCAGTATCTCCCCGGTGAATATTCCATGCTCTGACTTCATCTTCGCCGACTGTAAAAAATGTTATAAGTCCCAGAAGCTGATATACTTTCCTGATAAGTTTATTTTTTGCAGGTTCCTTCAGGCCGAAGACCTTTAAAAATTCCCCTATCTCTTCTCCGTCTATATCCATAATATCTGCTTCTGTGAGGGCATCCATAAGAAGGAATGGGGAACTATCTCCCACAGAGGCCATATATTGCCTTACTTCATCTTCAATGGCCTGCCTTTTGTTCATATAATCTTCACTCGATATATTTATTACATAAATGGAAAGTCTCAGGGTGAAGAAATTATAATTATTTTTTAAAAGTTTTTTTGAATTATCATCTAAATCCATAAGAGAGGGAAATTTTTCTTCTTCAAGATAAGTTTTGATGCCATTTAAAAGTTTTATCTCAGATTCTCTTTCAGGTTTCATCTTTGGAAATTTTTTTAATTCAATTTCGATTTTTTCCAATCTTTTTGTTATTACATCCAGATCATTTATAATAAGTTCAAATCTGAGAGTGGCAAGTTCTTTTAAAATCTCTTCTGTGTTATAACATCGATAGCCACCGATGCAGAGGATCTGAACATCCAGATTTTTCGTCTTATCAAAAAATTTTAATTTCTCTTCCTTTATTCTGGTATTAAGAGGAGGAAGATCCTCTATCTGTATGGTTGCAGGAGTTATTTTCTCCGGAGAATATAACTTTTCCAGTTCATAGAGCCTCTCATCGGGAACCTTCGCTATAGCTATATCGCTGCCTTTCCCCGTTATCCTGGATTTACCGGTAAAAGCTCCTGTAAGAGTGGTTTTACCAGAAGAGGCCAACCCTATAATTCCGGCTTTCATTTTTTATTTCCTTCCTTTACGTTCTATGATAAAATTCGACATTGAATCGCCATTATACTACTCCGGGAATTTTTATGCAAGGGTTTTTTGAAGGAATTAAAGGAATCTGTCGAAAATATTTATTAGGAATATTAAGGATAAAATTATCATAAACCGACTATTCATACCAGAAAGATTATATATGGAGGTGTCTTTATGTCTGAAACAAAAGGTGGGAAACCTGAAGATTTAAAACTTCCAAGTGTGGAAATACTTCTTACAAACTTTATAGGAATAATGGCCAACAAGGCCTATGATAATCTCGGTCTCATTCCCGGTGAAGGGAGTAAAATAGATTTATCCCAGGCAAAACTGGCTATAGATGTTATGACTGCTCTTTTTGAACTGGGAAATCCAACAATGGACGAGAAAAGCAGAAATGAGTTGAGAGGTCTTATGACAAATATCAGGATGGCTTATGTTCAGAAGGCCGGAAGCTATGTGCCGGGGAAATAAGAAAAGGAGGCAATTTGAAAGAAATAATAATAGGAACAAGAGGGAGTAAACTTGCTCTCTGTCAGGCAGAAGAAATTAAAGAAAAACTTGAAAAGAATGGGAATAAGTGCTCTCTTAAAATAATAAAAACAAAAGGCGATAAAATACTGGATATAGCTCTTTCTAAAATAGGTGATAAAGGACTTTTTGTTAAGGAAATAGAAGAAGCCCTTATAGAAAAATCCATAGATATAGCTGTTCACAGTTTAAAAGACCTGCCTTCGATTTTGCCGGAAAAATTATGTATAGGCGCCATTTCTGAAAGGCAGGATTACAGAGATGTAATAGTTTCAAAAGAGGGGAAAAAACTCCTCTCTCTTCCACATTCATCCCTTATAGGAACAGGTAGCCTCAGAAGAAAAGCCCTGATTTTTAAATTAAGGCAGGATTTCATATTTAAAGAAATAAGGGGAAATCTGGATACAAGACTCAGGAAATTAGAGGAAGGAGAAGTGGATGCTTTAATTTTAGCTGCTGCAGGTTTATTAAGAATAGGTTTAGGTGATAAAATCACGGAATATTTTTCCACAGATATAATGCTTCCCGCTGTAGGTCAGGGATCCCTTGCAGTGGAAACAAGAAAAGATTCAGGGGAAATACTTCATATACTGAAGAAAATTGATGATCCTGAAAGCCACATATCAGCAATTGCCGAAAGGAGTTTCCTTATAGAACTTCAGGGAGGATGCCAGATCCCCATAGGAGCATTGGCAGAAGTATCAGGAAAAAAGCTAACTCTGGAGGGGTTAATTGCCAGTCTGGATGGCAAAAGGATAATCAGGGGAAAAATAGAGGGAGGTAAAAACAGAGCAGAAGAACTGGGAAAAGAACTTGCGGAAAAACTTATTAAAGATGGAGGAGAAGATATTTTAAAAGAAGTCAGAAAGTAATTTTAAGCAAAAGCTGACTGCTGATAGCTAATGTATTACCCCATGTTTGTTAAACTGCAAAATAAAAAATGTATTGTCCTGGGAGGAGGACAGGTGGCAGAAAGAAAGATATGTCTTCTCCTGGAAGCGGGAGGACAGGTTGTTTTAATTTCACCTGAAATAACGGAAAAATTAAAATCTCTTGTTATAAATAATAAAATAGAATATTTAAACAGGAAATATAAAAAAGGTGATCTTAAGGGAGCATATATCGTAATTGCCGCTACAGACTCTCCTATGGTAAATAAAAAAATCTATGAGGAAAGCAGTAAGTCAGGTATTATGATAAATATAGTGGATGCACCGGAACTCTGTGATTTTATATTACCATCTTTCATAAAACGGGGGCCTCTTATGATAACGGTAACGACTGATGGAGAAAGCCCCGCCCTGGCAAAGAAAATAAGAAAAGATATAGAAAAAATTTACGGTGAAGAATATGGCGCATTTACAACTCTCCTTGGAAGCCTTAGAGAGAGGATACAGGAAGAAATACCGGAAGAAAAAAGCAGAAAAAAATTCTGGGAAATACTTCTTGAAAGCAATATACCTCAATTACTGAAAGAAAGAAAAAAGGAAGATGTAGAAGAAATAATAGAGAAAGCCTCTTACTCTATAAAAGAAATGTCTATATAATTCCCTATGAAAGCTGACCATTGACTGATGAATGCTATTTAAACTTAAAAATCTTTTTAAGCCACAGGGAACGCTGAAATATAGACATAAAAGATATATAGTAAAATCCCAGAAGATAGATTAAAAGGAAAGGTGCAACCCCATATAACTTCAAATAGATTGCTATAGCCAGATTAACAGTAAAATATAAACCAAATACAAATTCGATTATATATACTAAAGTCTTATTACCGGCATATTTTTTATTAGTCCATGTATTATCTTCAGAATTTTCTATTTGATATTTAGGTGTTCGTGTAAATTCGGTTTTATAATTTAAAAGAGCCTCAAGAACTGCTTTTGCATTATTTATGGAAATCCCTACACCAAGAGCCATAATAAAAGGAATATATATAATATGTTTTAGCCAGTTGCCATAAGCTTCATGCTGAGAACACATATAAAAAAGCAGTACAGATAAAGAAGCTGCTGTAAATATGGGAATATCCACACTGATAATTCTGATCCACAATTTATCCATATCTGTAATAGAGTACTGTAATAGAAGAGCGGGAAACATAACTACAGATAAAATGGCCATTAAAAGATAAGCAAAATTATTTGTCATATGTATGAGTGCTTCAAGTTTTACCTTCAATGGCATCTTTGTCTTACTAATCCTGGGAAGAAGCTTTTTAGCAGTCTGAATAGAACCTTTTGTCCATCTGTGCTGTTGTGACTTAAAAGAATTCATTTCTACAGGAATTTCTGCAGGGGCAATTACATCCTTCAGGAATATAAACTCCCACCCTATCATCTGAGCTCTGTAACTGAGGTCTAAATCTTCTGTAAGAGTATCATGCTGCCACCCACCGGAGGAAATAATACAGTCTTTCCTCCATACACCGGCAGTGCCATTAAAATTAAAATATCTCCCTGAACGAAAACGGGCTGTTTGCTCCATCATAAGATGGCCATCTAAAAAAATAGATTGTACTTTTGTAAGAAATGAGTAATCTCTATTTATATGTCCCCATCTGACCTGTACCATACCTATTTTTTTATCTGTAAAGAAATGAATGGTTTTTTTAAGCATATCAGGTTGAGGAACAAAATCTGCATCAAAAATTACTATAAACTCGCCTTTTGAAAGCTTTAAGCCATTTTCAAGGGCTCCTGCTTTATAACCTTCTCTGTTATTCCTGTGGATATAATCGATTCGATAACCCAGATCTTTATATTTTTGAACACAATCTGCCGCAACTTTACAGGTCTCATCTGTGGAATCATCAAGTACCTGTATTTCAAGTAATTCCCTGGGATAATCAAAATTACATACAGCCTCAATCAGTCTTTCTATAACGTACATTTCATTAAAAATAGGAAGTTGAACTGTAATTTCAGGTAATTTAGAAAAAGTCTCTTGAGGTTCAATAGTTTTCTTCTTATACTTATAGAATAAGTAGACCATTAAATAGCGATGAAGGCCGAAAACAGATAAGATGATTAAAAGGACAAAATAAGTAACAAGAAATATTTGCTCTAACATACCCCTGTCTCCTCATCTGAAATCACTCCCCCTTTAAATACTAAAACCCATCCCATTCTCAGATGAACTATTTTATTTTCTGGAATGAGCCAACGACAGACATAATGATTTCAATATAAATTTTCTTAGTCTATTATTTTACTCCAATACTTCAGTTCTGTCAAATAACATCCAGAAAACGAGTTGTTACCACATCCTTTCCCTATAAATATAAATCTGCCTTTTAAAGAACCATTTTGAATTAATAATTTAATAATACTAAAAATCTCTATGCATTTAAATTATAATGACAGATTATATCAAATCTTTTAATAAAGTCAAGCAATATCAGAAAAAACCTTAAGTCTTCCCTTTATAGTGTTTATTTTAAAAGATATCTCATCTCTTCTGGTAGTATCTCTATCTATTATATCTTTAGGAGCTTTTTCTAAAAAATCTTCATTGGAAAGTTTATTTTGAAGTTTTAAAAAATCTTTTTCTAATTTATCTATTTCTTTATGAAGTTTCTCTTTTTCCTGATCTACATCTATAAGATCTTTTACAGGCATATAGAGCACCATACTCTGAAAACACTGAGACATCGACTGTTCTGGCTTATTTTCTAATTTCAAACCCCATTTAAGGTCATTAACTTTTGCCAATTTAGTTATATAAAATCTATATTTTTCTATTAAATCCATATCTTTTTGTTCAGAACCCACTATACATATCTGTATTTCTTTTGAAGGTGCAAGAGAAATTTCACCTCTCAAAGCTCTTATGGTTTTTACAAGTCCCATAAAAGTATCCATTTCTTTCTCTATATTCTCATCTATCATATTCTCATTGGAATAAGGCCAATCGGAAAACATTATAATACCATTGCAGGAAGGCAAATGAGACCAGAGCTCCTGTGTAATAAAAGGCATTATAGGATGTAACAGTTTAAGAGTTCCTGAAAGAACATACCAGAGAACGTACTGAATATTAAATCTTATCTTATTATTTTCAATTAAAGATAGTTTTGAAATCTCAAGGTACCAATCACAAAATTCATTCCAGAAAAACTCATAAATTTCCCTTGCGGCATCACTGAATTCATAGTTTGCATAAGCATAAGTAACCCTTGTAATTATACTCATATAACGACTTATTATCCATCGGGAAGGGGTGTCTAATTCCAGGTCAGCAATTAATATATTATTTCCAGAAGTAAAGTCAGAGAGATGTAAGAGGACAAATCTGGTAGCATTCCAGATTTTATTAGCGAAATTTCTACTCATTTCAAGTCTTTCCTCAGTAAATCTTACATCCTGCCCCTGTGCCGTCATAAAGGTCAAACCAAATCTTGTGGCATCAGTACCATATTTATCCATCAAATCCAGAGGATCAACACCTGTTCCAAGAGACTTGCTCATCCTTCTCCCTTCGGCATTTAGTATGGTAGCGTGGATAAACACATGGCGAAAAGGTACGTCTTTTTTAAATTCAAGACCCATCATCATCATTCTGGCAACCCAGAGATATATAATATCCCTTGCTGTAACAAGAACCGAGGTGGGATAAAAATATTTGATATCTTCACTTTCATCAGGCCAACCCATAGTTGACAGTGGCCAGAGAGCAGAACTAAACCAGGTATCCAGAACATCACTGTCCTGATCTATTTTACTGCCTGAACATTTAAGACATTTAAGAGGCTCTTCCACTGAAGAGAAAGTATTGCCACATTCCCTGCAGTACCATACGGGAATACGATGTCCCCACCAGAGCTGACGGGAAATGCACCAGTCTTTTATATTTTCCATCCAGTAAAGATAAAGATCTTTAAATTTTTCAGGAAAAAATCTGGTCTGACCTGTACGAACTGCTTCTATAGCAGGCTTTGCAAGTTCTTCCATTTTGCAGAACCATTGTTCAGAGATAAAGGGTTCCACAAAGGTATCACAACGGGCACATCTACCGACACTATGAACATATGGTAATATATTTATTAAATAACCCTGACTTTTAAGATCTTCAATAATCTTTTTACGACATTCCTCTCTGGTAAGACCTTTATAAGGCCCCGCTTCATCAGTCATAATTCCTTCTTCACCAATAGCCACAACTCTGGGAAGATTATGACGTTCTCCTACCAGAAAGTCATTCATATCATGAGCAGGTGTTATCTTTACTGCACCTGTCCCAAAAGAAGGATCTACATATTCATCCGGAATTACAGGAATTTTCCTGTTAAGAAGAGGTAAAAACAATGTTTTACCGATAAAAGCTGTATATTTTTCATCTTCAGGATGAATGGCTACAGCAGTATCTCCAAGCATGGTTTCCGGTCTGGTAGTCGCAACAATTATACCTCCCTCTGAATCAACAAAGGGATATTGAATATAATATAAATTTCCTTCTGTCTCAACATGATGGACTTCTAAATCGGAAATAGCTGTAAGACATCGGGGACACCAGTTTATCATATACTTGCCTCTATAGATAAGTCCTTTATCAAAAAGACTTTTAAAGGCAGTCCTCACAGCTTTGGAGCATACTTCATCCATAGTAAATCTCTCCCGGTTCCAGTCACAGGTTACACCAAGTCGTTGAAGTTGATATACTATATTACGGCCATACTGCTCTTTCCACGCCCACACTCTCTTAAGAAACTCTTCACGACCGAGGTCTTTTCTACTTAAACCTTCCCTGGCCAGTTCTTTTTCCACTACATTCTGTGTAGCTATACCGGCATGATCCGTACCCGGTATCCACAGGGTATTATAACCTTCCATTCTTCTAAATCTTATTATCATGTCCTGTATAGTGGTATCAAGAGCGTGTCCTATATGTAAAGATCCTGTAACATTTGGAGGAGGAATGATTATTGTAAAGGGATTCTTTTCATTTACCTTAACTTTGAATGACTCACTCTCCATCCACTGGTGGTACCACTTTTTTTCTATATCATGAGGTTCATACACTTTACTGAGTTCCATAATAAAGATACTCCTTCATATACGGAAAAAATTCTTTTCCCTTATCATCTTTTCAAATTTCAAAAACATATCCATACCAACCTGATTAGGCGCAAATTTAGCCATCTTTTCCAGTGCCACCTCAGGAGTAAACCCTTTACGATAGGGTCTGTCTGTAGTCATTGCATCATATGTATCTACTACTGCAACAATTCTTGCTCCTATAGGAATTTCATCACCCTTAAGACCATTGGGATAACCGGAACCATCAAATTTTTCATGATGATATTTCACAATATCACAGAGTGACCTTAAAGGTTCTACTTTTGATATTATCTTTGCACCTTCGATAACATGTGATTTTATTATTGTAAATTCATCATCTGTCAACCCTTCAGGTTTAAAAAGTATTCTATCAGGTATACCTATTTTACCTATATCATGTAACAGAGAACCTCTCCTGATAATCTCTATATTACGTTCATCCAGATTCAGATATCTGGCAAATTCTACTGCATACTTGCAGATTCGTTTAGAATGTTCACGGGTATAGCTATCTTTTGCATCAAGAGCTTCTGCAAGTGTTGTAATTGTATCTTCAATACTGTCTTCTAATTTTCTATTTGCTGTTCCCAGCTCTTCATTTTTATTTGCTATTTCTTTAAACAATTCAGCATTGGCAATAGCAGTAGCAGCTATGCCGGCTAAAATCGAGAGAGATCTTTCATCATCCTCACTGAACCTGCTCCCTGTAAGTTTATTACAGAGTAAAATAACACCTTTGGACTGTCCTTTATGTGTCATAGGAACACAGAGAAAGTTTTGTATTCTCTCAGGACAATTAGCAAAAAAAGAAAAACGGGGATCCTTATCTGTTTTTGAAAGAGCAAGAGGTTCACCCTTTAAAGCCACACTGCCTATTATACCTTCTCCATATTTACAATTAAAAATTTTTTCCGATATAGGAGAAAGATTATATCTTTCATAAACTCTTAAATCTCCAGTTCTGGAAAGCTTCAATAAAATTGCCCCTACTCGTGCCTCACACTCCTCTGCTGCTTTAGTCATAGTAAGAGGAAGTAACTTTTTAATATCTACCTCTGAAACAATTTCCTGAATAATTTCATGAATGCCACGAAATTCTCTCTGTTTTCTCCTAAAATTTTCTTCCATCCCTGCATATCTTTGCAGTTCTTTTGTCTGAGCCTGATATTTTTTAGTTATCTCTTCTAATCGTCTCTGGCTATCATCTACAACCATATGTGGCATTACTGTTGATTCTTCTGTTGAACCTATTGATACAGTTACAGGAGCAACCAACTTATACAGAGAACCTACCAGAAATCCTGTAAGGCCAAGGAACAAACCAAAAGGAACTACATTGATAAGAGTCACGCTATTTACAGCATAAAATTGAGAAAAATTAGAACATATAATTAATACAATTAAAGTTAAAACAGAAGTTCCCACACTATAAAGAGTGCCAAACTGTGCAGCCACATGAACAATAATAAGTACATAAAGTAATATAAAAGGACCTTTAATTCCACCAGTAAAAAATATAAAAAGTGTAGACAAGACAAAATCCATACTAGCAAACCCAATACTCATACCCGGATGATAAACCATAGTTCTGGAAAGAACAGTAGCTACAATGATATAAAAAATTACTATAATACCCAGTTGAAAAATACGTTTATAATTATAAAAAGGTGCATATTGGACAAAGAAGCTACCTTCTTTTTCAATAAATCCAATCAATTTACTTTTATTGATGGTCTGAACACCATTTACTACCTTTACACCTCCAGACTGAGAGGCTTGCTTTATATAAAGAACCAGTGTATTCTTAGAGGATTCATCAGAAAAATATTTCTTTACATCATCAACTTTTACATCTGTCGACATACCACCAGGAACCTGAGAGAAATAAAATATAGTACATATTACAAAAACCACAAACCTTACTATATTGGTTGCCATTTCAAAACCTGATTTATTGTTCATTTTCCTTATATTCCCCATTTAATTATTATTAGCTTTCGGCTTTCAGACCTCAGCTATCAGCTAAAAGCTGATTTCTGATAGCTTTAAACATATAAGTTTATTTCTACTGAAACTATTAATTTAACAATAATGAAAATGCATTTAAATGATTTTATTAATAATGTATTTTATGATTATAACATAATAAAGACCTTAAAAACAACTCCTAAAAATAAAAGGTGAAAAGTGAAGAATACAATAACTACGCTTCACATCTCACCAGACTAAGCAGATACTTCCCTCTTGCCCTCTTCAACAGTCTCATATATAGGCTCAACTTTTTCAGTAATTACTTTTTCAGTAATAATAATTTTTCTAATAGAAGGTCTGGATGGAATTTCAAACATTATATCAAGCATAATATTTTCCAGTATTGTCCTTAAAGCTCTGGCACCGGTCTTACGCTTCTTGGACTCTTTTGCTACTGATGAAATGGCATCAGGCGTAAAAATAAGCTCCACACCATCCATATAAAATATTTTCTGATATTGCTTTATTAAAGCATTACGTGGTTCTGTCAGAATACGTTCCAGTGCATGTTCATCAAGGGAAGCGACAGAAACTATTATTGGCAATCTACCTATAAATTCCGGTATCATACCAAATTTAAGGAGATCTTCCTGAAGAATATGAGAAAGTATTTCCCCTAATTTTTTATCTTTAACATCTCTGGTTTCTATTTTAGCTCTGAAACCCATTGCTTTATTACTTATACGAGACTCTATTATATTTTCCAGACCGGCAAAAGAACCTCCACAGATAAATAATATATTAGTAGTATCAATCTGAATAAATTCCTGATGAGGATGTTTTCTTCCACCCTGGGGAGGAACATTAACAAGCTCACCCTCTAAAATCCTGAGCAATGCTTGTTGAACTCCTTCTCCTGAAACATCTCTGGTTATTGATGGATTTTCTGATTTCCTGGCAATTTTGTCTATTTCATCAATATATACTATACCTTTTTCAGCTCTTTTAATATCGTAATCTGCCGACTGTATAAGCCTGAGAAGTATATTTTCTACATCTTCGCCCACATAACCGGCTTCAGTTAAAGATGTGGCATCAGATATAGCAAGAGGAACATCCAGAATTTTTGCCATAGTTTGTGCAAGATAGGTTTTCCCACAACCTGTTGGCCCTATAAGAAGGATATTACTTTTCTGTAATTCCACATCATCAGTTTGAATTTTGGAATTTATCCTTTTATAATGATTATAAACTGCTACGGAAAGAACTTTTTTTGCCTGATCCTGAGCTATCACATATTGATTAAGGCTTTTATAAATATCTTTAGGCTTTGGGATACTCCGGAAACGAAAACTTTTATCTGCTTTTCTGCCTAACTCTTCTTCTATTATATCATTACAAAGTTCTATACATTCATCACATATATAAACACCCGGGCCGGCTATAAGTTTTCTAACCTGCTGATGATTTTTACTACAAAAAGAACATTTAACAGGTCTGTTATCATCTCCGAACTTAAACATCCTGAATCACTTCCTTTTTGCCAGGATAAAGTAAGATAGTGAAACGTGAAACGTATAATATTACAATTATACTTCACTTTTCACTTCTTTTCGGCTTTTACTTCTTTTCACTTTTCACTATCTCGTATCTTTACGAATTATTTTATCTATAATACCATATTCTCTGGCTTCATCAGGTGACATGTAATAATCTCTTTCCGTATCATTTTTTATTTTTTCTATAGGTTTCCCTGTATGAAGGGCCAGGATTTCATTCATAATTCTTCTTGTCCTCATAATTTCCTGAGCATGTATATCAATATCTGTTGCCTGTCCACCCAGTCCTCGTATCCACGGTTGATGTATTAAAATTCTGGAATAAGGAAGAGCATAACGTTTCCCCTGTGTTCCACCAGCAAGGAGAATTGCTGCAGCACTTGCAGCAAGGCCCATACAAATAGTTGAAACATCCGGTTTAACCAGTTGCATACAATCATAAATAGCAAGCCCCGAGGTAGTAGATCCTCCCGGACTATTTATATATAAATCAATATCCTTATCAGCATCATCTTTTTCAAGAAATAATAACTGGGCAATTATCAGATTTGCTGCTACATCATCTATGGGACTTCCAATAAAAATTATCCTCTCTTTTAATAAACGAGAATAAATATCATAAGCTCTCTCGCCACGGGGTGTCTGTTCCACAACCATAGGCACCAGATAAGAAGATTTAACATCATAATCATTATTACTGTAACTCACTCACAACACCTCCTTATTAGCAGTCAGCAGTCAGTATCAGCTATCAGCACTAAAGATTTCACTTTAATAAAATATATTTAATAGACACATTACGGCAATTATTTCTGATCCAAACAAAAGGTGACTGCTAACTGCTGATTACTGAAAGCTTCTAATTTTCTACAACAGTAATGTTATTTACTAAAAAATTTATTATCAATTGTTTTCTTAATTGTATTCTTATATATTCTTCCATGTCTTTTCTTCCGCTATTTTTTGCACTTCTTAGATGTTCTTTAGAAATATCAAGTTTCTTAATTGCTTCGTTTATCTCTTCATCAGGTACATCAATATTTTCCATATTACCTATAGCATCAATAATAAGATCTGTTTTTATAGAGTTTTTAGCATCATCTCTGAGTTTTTCCATATACTCTTCTTCTGTAATACCAGTTTGATCTAAATAATCTTCCAGAGAATTCTTGAACTGGGCCAATTGAACTATATGTGTATTCATAAGATTAGACACTTTAGTATTCAAAAGTGAAGAAGGTATTTCAATATCGCCATTTTTTTCTATTTTTTCCACTAAATTTGCAAGAATATTCTCTTTTATAAAGCTTTTCTTATTATCCAGAAATATTTTTTCCCACTCTTTTTTAAATGCTTCTTTAAGCTCTTCAAGAGTTTTAAAATTCGTATGCTTTTCTAAAAATTCAGGTGTAAACTCTGGTAATTCCATTATAGAATTTAAAGTAACGGAATAAATAACTTTCTTTAAAGAATTTACATCTTCTTCTGAAGGTTCTGTAAGAATGATTTCTCTTGTTTCATCTACCTTCATACCTTCAATTTCTTTAATTATACGGCCATCAAGATTATCTTCATTCAAAATAATTCTCTTTCTTTTACTATCTACCTTTTCATCTGTTTCTTCCCCATGGGGATAAATAATCTGAATCGTAAGATCTACAAAATTTCCTTTCTTAAGCCCTTCTTCACCGGGTTCTTTAGGTTCAGCCAATCTCTCTTTTAAACTCTCAAGGCTTGCTTCTATATGGCTATCTTTAACTGTATACTTATCTTTATCTATTACCACCTGAAGTGCTTTATAGTCTGGAAGTGTTAAGACAGGCTTTACATCTACTTCGGCAGTAAAGATCATATTATTACCTTCTTCTAATTTTTTAATATCTAATTCCGGTTCGCCCAGAGGGAAGATATCTACTTCTTTAATGGCTTCCGGATAAGTTTCAGCCAGAATTAAGTTGCAGGCTTCCTCTGATATTATATCTCTTCCTATAACTCTCTCTAGTATCTTTCGAGGCACTTTTCCTTTTCTAAATCCGGGAACACTGGTTTTTTTACTTAAATTTTTGTAAGCTTTATTAAAGGCTTCACTGACTTTTTTTGCTTCCACCTCTATGTTCAAAAGAACACGGCTCTGAGGTAATTTGTTGATTGTAACTTGCATAGATTTATCCTCTCAATTTTCACATTAAATAACACTTAAAAATAGAGCGGAAGACGAGACTTGAACTCGCGACCATCTGCTTGGCAAGCAGATGCTCTACCACTGAGCTACTTCCGCTTAATATTGAAATTTATTTAAATTTATATAACCTATTCCTGGGCGAGGAGAGATTTGAACTCTCACGGGGTTGTCCCCACAAGATCCTAAGTCTTGCATGTCTGCCTTTCCATCACTCGCCCTTAATTGGCAAATAGTGAGTGATGAATGGAGAAAACGTTTATTCACTCTACACCCCTCACTATTTTATGGGTCGTACAGGAATCGAACCTGTGACACCCTGATTAAGAGTCAGGTGCTCTGCCGTCTGAGCTAACGACCCTTATTGGTTAAAAGTGAAAGATGAAAAGAATTATTTCACTTTTCATTTTTTTCTAATAGGTCGTACAGGACTCGAACCTGTGACACCTTGATTAAAAGTCAAGTGCTCTACCACCTGAGCTAACGACCCATAAATAAAATATATTCCCTCCCATTAATACGCGCTCGAAGGGATTCGAACCCCCAACCTACGGATCCGAAGTCCGACGCTCTATCCGTTGAGCTACGAGCGCAAACTTTCTTCCCTCTCTTACATAAGGCGAACGATGGGATTTGAACCCACGACTTCTGGTTCCACAGACCAGCGCTCTAACCAACTGAGCTACGCTCGCCATAATAACGCGCCCAAGAGGACTCGAACCTCTAACCTACGGATTAGAAGTCCGTTGCTCTATCCATTGAGCTATGAGCGCTAACATCGGGGCGAGAGGATTTGAACCTCCGACCCCATGGTCCCAAACCATGTGCTCTAGCCAAGCTGAGCTACGCCCCGTATCTCACAGCAAACTTTAGTATACTGAAAAAAATGTAGCTTGTCAAGATTTTAAATATCATTCTGTGATAAAAAGGAAGTCAACTTTTTAAAAGCAAGTGCCCTGTGACTTATCTGATTTTTTACTTCGAAAGAAAGTTCTGCCATAGTAGCTTTTAATGAAGGTATATAAAAAATAGGATCATAACCAAAACCATATATTCCCGAAGGTGACGATGTAATAAACCCATCACATATCCCTTTAAAAAATTCTGTTCTGCAATCCCTTCGGACGAGAGCCGCAACACATACAAATCTCGCTGTTCTCGCCTCTTTTGGGACACCTTCCATAAGATTAAGAATCGTTAAATTTTTTTCAACAAAACCTGCCTGTGGTCCTGCAAATCTGGCAGAAGCAATCCCTGGCCATCCTTCAAGAAAATCAATTTCCAGTCCAGAATCATCCGCAACCGTTAATAAACCCGTAAAATCAGCCAGAACTTTGGCTTTTATCCATGCATTTTCTTCAAAGGTAGTGCCTGTTTCCTCAATATCGGGATAATCTCCAATATTATGACAGGTTATTATTTCACGGTTTATTGGTTTAAGAATATATAATAATTCCTCAAGTTTATGTTTATTTTTAGTAGCAAGTAAAAGTTTTTTCTTTAACATCTCACTTTCCAAACAATTTTATCTCCCCCAGAGTGGGTTCTAAAATTTCTTTCTGTTTTTCAATCAATAAGGAAATGCCTTTTTTACCCATAAGAAGCAGATTTTGCAGTTGTTCTTCTGTTAAAGGACGCCCCTCTGCTGTAGTCTGAATTTCTACTATCTCACCTGATGAAGTCATGGCAAGATTAAAATCAACATCTACTGTAGAGTCCTCTTCATAGGTTAAATCAAGTAATTCTTCTCCATGAAGTAAACCAACACTCACTGCTGCCACATAACTTCGTAATGCTCCTTCACCAGTTCCTGTTTTCTTTATTATATATTTAATAGAATCGGCAAGAGCTATAAAAGCTCCTGTAATAGCAGCTGTTCGTGTCCCTCCATCAGCCTGTATTACATCACAATCCAGAATAATAGTTCTTTCTCCAAGAACCTTTAGATCTGTAACAGCTCTCAGGGTTCTTCCTATAAGTCTCTGTATTTCATTGGTACGACCTGATGAAGAGCGTCGACTCCTGGTTTGTGTTGCTCTTGGAAGCATAGAATATTCAGATGTAATCCAACCTCTTCCTCCTCCTTCTTCTTCAATAAAGGAAGGAATTTTATCTTCCACTGAAGCAGTACATATTATTTTTGTCTCTCCCATTTCAATCAGGGTAGAACCTTCTGCATATTTAGTATAATTACGATATATTCTTATGGACCGTAAATCACCATTTCCTCTTCCATCACGTCTTTCCATAGAAAACTCCTTTCAAAATTTAAAGCGTCTACTGTGTAGACGCTTTTTAAAAATATAAAAATATTTTTATTATACTGTCAAAAGAACTGGAGAAAGATTTACCTCTGTAACATTTGGAATAGAACGTCCTAAAAATGTTTCGCCTACAGATTTAAAATGGAAAGGATCTTTACTTACAAAATATTGATGTTCTGGAGGGGTTTTATCTTCTCTCAACATATCTTTCTTAACTAAAAGTTCCTTTATAGCCTGAACAGTATAATAAGCTGGATCTATTAAATTAACATTGGAGCCTATACTCTCATAAATAATATCTCTAAGAAAAGGATAATGAGTGCAACCTAAAACAAGAGTATCTATTTTCACCCTTTTAAGATCAGCTAAATATTCATCTACTATTCTTTTTGCCTTACGAGAACTAACCTCCCCGCTCTCAACTAATGGAACCAATTTGGGACAGGCCTGAGCATAGACATTACGAACTCCATCCAGGCTTGTTATAACCCTTGAATATGCATGGCTCACAATAGTTACATTTGTACCTATCACACCAACTCTCTTATTTCTGGTAGCTTTAATAGCAGCCTGAGAACCAGGCAAAATCACACCCAGTATATCAAACTCATATTTATATTTGATTTCTGGCAACACAACAGCAGATGTCGTATTACAAGCCATTACAACCAGTTTAATTTGCTTTTCTCTAAAAAATTCCAGAATTTCTGTAACGTAGATCTTTAATTCAGCGGGTGATTTAGAACCATAAGGAATATGCAATGTATCACCAAAATAATAAATCTCTTCATTAGGCAACTGGGAAAAAATCTCTGCAGCTACTGTTAACCCCCCCACCCCTGAGTCCAGAAGACCTATCGGTCGGCTATTCGCCACTCTATCACCACCACCTTGTCTTTTTTTCTTCTGACCTATCAGTACTCATCTACAACACTTTATATATGCTTAAATATCTTTACATTCTAATTTCTTAATTCACAAAATTCTATTAAAAAATTAACTCTTTTTCTTCAAAATAAGAAAAGAATTTTTTTCTTTTGCAAGATAAAAACGTATTACATTATTTTCTAGAAATTATTTTTTTTTCCTCTTTTATCAAAAAATTCTTAATATCTTATTTGCAAACTCAAAAAACCTTAAGTTTACAAGATTTTTCTAAAATTTATAACAATAATAAACAAAATTCTCTGGAAAATTTTTAAAATATTTCATAATTTTACCACTAATATATTAAATAAACAATAGAAAATTAAAAATTATTTCCCTCCAATTATAACAGGACCTCCTATATATTCATAAAGTCCTTCAAAAATTGCCCTGGCTACTTTTTGTCTAAAATCCGGGGCGGATAGTAATTTAGCATCTTCAGAATTACTTATAAAAGCTATTTCAATCAACGCAGCAGGCATTGTCGTATGTTTGAGAACGTAAAAAGTTGCACTTTTCGTACCTCTATCTGCTGTCTTGAGATTACTTATAAGCGATTTATGAAGAGCCATAGCAAAAGGTTTATCTACATCTTTACAGTAAAAAGTAGTAGAACCTCTTACATTTTCATTACTGCACGCGTCACAATGAATACTTATAAAAAAAGAAGCCTGACCCTGATTTGCAATATTTGCTCTTGCCCATAATTCCTCCGAATCAGAACTATCTGAAGAAGTTACATCCCGATCAGTAGAATGAGTCAGTATAACATTCCATCCATCCTGGATTAAAAGTTCCTGTAAACGCAACGACACATCAAGGGTTACCTCTTTTTCTGCAAGTCCTGTCTGAGGATTAATGGCGCCATAGTCTCCCCCACCATGTCCCGGATCAATTACTATTATTTTTCCTGTAGACAGATAACCAATGAAACCTGTACCTATTTTAGCCATAACACTTTCATTTTCTTTTTCTTTTCCAATTTCTATTATTAACTGATTAGCAACACTCTGAGATTTAAGAAAAGTAACCTTAAGGGGTTTACTTAATTTAAATACAATCCTTACTACATTTGGAGATAATCTATTTTGAGCTACCCTTATATCTGATACTATATCATCCTCAACAGGGACAGATAGTTTTTTTTCTATAAGGACAGCATCAGTGAAATCAATATAAATTCTACTATCAGGACTTTTCAATCTATGCCATTCATAACTTACGGGCCCTGTAGTAGTTATCAAAATCTTACGAATATCATCTTTTCTCTCAAACTGAATCCCCAGCATCTTCTGAGTAGAAGGTTGGGTAACATGCTCCTGAGATCTAACTGCAGGGATCGGCGTTACATCAGGAGTAGCCATATCTTCATTGGTATAATTAAGTTTCAATTTTACTTCATCAAGATTAATTCTTGAAGCTATTCTCACAGCGAGAGGTTTATTTAATTCAACAACAACACGGACAATATCAGGCTTAAGAGAATACTGAGAAACCCTTATACTTTTAACTAAATCATTCTTTATATCAGGTTCCTTTTGCAGAGACAAAACAACATCATTTATATCAACAGCAATTCTCAGGGGATTGGACAATAGCTGAGAAGAATACTTTATAGGACCAGTAGCCTGAATAACTATTTCCCCTCCTGATGAAGTTCCTTTATAAATTATATTTGTAATCTTCTTATTTACTGCTGTTATATCTCTGGCACAAAAAGCAATATCCATATGTATAAACAATAAAATTAATATTAGTACTATATTAAAGATATATTTCTTCAAAAAAACACCTGGTTATAAACCAGGTCTTCACCTCCTTACAACTCTCTTTAATAGGAATCATAACTAATTCATTAATTACACCAGGACGAGATAAAATAGAAGGTAATTTCATGGAAGAATAACTTTGCAAATCCTTACCCTCTACTGTTATATGTAATCCATTTATATGGTCAAACTCTGTAATGGTAAAGGACAGAGAATTTATAACTATTTCCGGTGATATATTTTTATCTAAATTTAAAAAGGTCGAATTCAAATCGATATACCCAATATCATTCTTTACATTAAAAGATAAAACCTCAGTTCCCGCTGGAAGCGTAGGACTGGCCCATTCTTCATCAAGACCCCTGGAGAGATGTTGTATAGCAAGGAGTGGTAATTGTTTGGAATCCCGAAAAACACAGGTAACAGGAACAAGAAGTGAAGTATTGGGTTCCAGTAAATATAAAGTTGCCCTGTTATCTTCTCCGAGAACTCTGCTTTCCTTACCTGTTAAAAAAAGATTTTTCCATCTCTCTATAGGAAGATTTCCCTTCAAATCCAGGTCGCCTAATAAGTCAACTCTTTTACCTTCTATTAAAAGCTTTATACCCTTTACTTCTTTAAAATGAGAAAGGGTATAATTAATTGAAGATAAAAGAAGATTACCTTCTGTACCACCACAAGCAAAGGCTTTCTTAAAATTTGCAGAAAAATTTATAGAAGCTATTCCATCTTTATCCATCTCAAAACCCAGTAAATCAGTATCTACAGGAAATAATCTGCATAAATTTTTATCAGGCGTTTCTGAAGAAACAAGGCAATTCAGAGCTTCTCTAGGGCCAATTGATTTTTCTGTTATATAGTAAGTTACAGGAACAAGAAACATTAAATTTATATCAGCAAAATATACTATTACTTTATATCTATTATGAGAAGAAGGAGTGGGGAAAATTTTACATCCACTTAATAATAAAATGAAAACAGTTATACTGATTATAGGGAGAGTTTTATTCTTTAAAGATGTCAGCATAACTTTTCACCTTCTCTATTAAAATTAAAATTTATAGAAAGAAGGAAAAATTTAATCTTGCAAGAAGAAAGAAAAAATTTTTCATAGTAAGAACATCTTCAAAGAAGAATATTTATTTACAAGAGTTAATTATTCTTGCAATTGCAAATATCCAAAAATTATTATAACATAATTTATATAATATGTCAAAAGGTTTTTTAAAAAAAATTACAACTCATATAAAACTATACTTTTGCAGAATCTTGAAAAATCGTTATCCTGTAGGGACGCAAGGCCTTGCGCCTCTACAAGGTGGAATAAGGCTTTGTTTAAAAAGTGCAAAAGTATAATCTTATATCTTTATAAAATTTTATCTTTCTCTGAAAAAAAAATATCTTTTTTTTCCTTCTTAATTATTTGCATCCTGACCTTTTTACATCGCGGACAGATCCATTTTCTTTTCTTATGAAATACCCTTCTCTGCTCTGACATTTTTAACTTACACACAGGACAAATCAACTTATAACATCTCCATCATTACAGGGCAGGGAAAAACTAAATTCCCTTTCCTGCCATCGATTTCTATACTTCTGGGTACATTTGCTGAAACTGGTTTGTTTATTGTATACTTACTCATCTTTTTTTATCTTATCCTTTTAAATTTTCTTAAAAGATTAAGGATTTTTTCTTTTTTCCTCTTTTTTATTTTGTAAAAGGAGATTTTTTAGTCAATGTTGAACCATGTCTTAAACTAACTTAATATTATAAATATCATAAATATAGGAAATCATCAATCAATATTAAAAACATTCCTTATCGATAGAATCATAAAAAAATAAAGTAATCCCTCGCTAGAGAAGCAAATTTCTGTACAGTTTCATCCTCCGGAAATCTGACTAAAAGCCTTTTTAATCTCCTATTAAATTCTTCTATCCGTCCTGCTCTATAATAAATGATAAGAAGCCCTGTATGACATACAATATTCCCGGAATTAACCTTTAAAGCCTTATTGTAAAACTCTTCAGCGCAATCAAATTGACTTAAAGAAGTATAAGTACAGGCAATTTTTTCATAAATATTAAAATAAGCCAGTTTTTCATAGGCAGTGAAATAGTTTTTTTCTCCTGCGCCAAATTCCAGAGCTTTAGTAAAATAATTGATGGCCTCATGAAAAGATTTTATTTCAAAACAAACCCAGCCAAGGTTGTAATAAACCGAATAGTCTTCAGGTCTGAGTTCTAAAGCTCTGGTAAATATGTTGAAAGCTTTAGAAAATTCATAAAGTAACATATATTCTAATCCAAGTTCCAGTAAAAGAAAAAACTCTTCATCTTTATTCTGACAGTAAGAAAGTTTATATCTTGTATAATCCAGATTCAAAAGTTTATATTCATACAGAAACTCTTTTATCTCTGAAAAAGGTATCCTCTCTTTTAAATTATAGTAAATACAGAAATGAGGAACAGTCTTGCCAGTATCTATAGGACCAAAAATTCTACAAAAAAGAGGACGAAACGTGTAAATGCCACAACCGGTGCCGATTTTATAAAAAGGACATACAGAATAAGAGGTATATAGAAGAAAATCCTGAAATTCCATCAAAGAAACTAATGTTGAAGTCTTATCTATATAAGTGTCTATAAAATCCTTTTCCAGGGGATAAAGCCAGGGATAATGTGTAACAGGAGTACAGCAATAATAACAATTACCACATGATTTCACTGTATCAACTTTAAAAGTAGTATCAAATCTTTCAAGCAATTCCCTTAAACGACAAAAAAAACTTTCCTCTTTATCCACAGATACACTCCTCTTTAAATAGGCATCCAATTACACAAAATCCTGACACCAGGTTTATTATACCATAAAATAAATAAATCTGCATAATTATAGTTTATTATGGGTTATATGAAATTAACTATTTTATAGATTGCCATATTGCATTTTATAAAGATTATGATATAATTAAAGTGGGATATTTGTATATAGGGAAAGGTTTAGTTTTACTTAAAATATTCTTATTGACATATAGATGACCCTTTATATTTATAAAAAAACTTAATAGTAAGGAGAAATAACAAAGAGTGATATCTTCCTATTGTTTAAGTAGTATATGGGGTTAATTTGAAAGGAGGAAATTGAATGTTATCAACTGGAAGCAGTGCAATGTCAATGATGGCTGCTCAGCAATCAGATGCTCAGGCTCAGCAAACCTGTTCTTTAAATATCTGGTCTGAAAGACATAAAACTGAAAAAGACAGAATAAAAACTCTGGAAGGATTAAGAGATGCTGTTGCAAAGATAGATGCAGAAATACATAAAAACAGGGCAAAAACAGCTCAATCTATAAATAAGGATATGCAGCAGTTATTAATAAGTACCGGTTAGTAAAATATTTTTAAAAAATTAAAAAAAGAGTCTATCTAAAAGGTAGACTCTTTGAATTTTTATAGATAAATTAATGGAGTAAAAAAAATGCATAAAATTTTATAATACCCTCTTTACTTTTTCCAAAAAGTAGTGATATTATATACAGAAAGCACATAAGCAAAAAGGCTTAAATAAAAAAGCTGTTAAGAACAGCAAAAGGAGGAGAAAAAATGGACGGAATAGGCGGCGGCGGCGGATATGGTTCTCAGTCAATGCAGGTAGGCCAACAGGCGTCTCAGCAATCAGATGCTCAGGCAGCTCAGACTGGTATGGAGAATATTCAGCAGGAAAGACTTAAAGCTCAGATGGACAGGTTGAAAAACAAAGAAAATCTGAGAGACCACATGGCAAAACAGGCTGCAAAGATACATGAAAATAGAGCCAAAACTGGTCAGGAACATATCAGAATAGGTGAAGGTCTAACCAAATAGAGACTGTCCCTCTAGAAAACAAAGGGTCCATGAAAATGGACTCTTTGCTTTTTATTAGTACCACTCCAGGTAAAAGAGTATCTAAAAAACTTTAAACATATACACCTGTCCCTGTCCGGGTTCTGGAACAAAAGATGTGCCGTCAAAGGAGAAAATTATAACTTAAATAAATACAAAACTGTATATTCTGTAATAACAGATTTCATCCTAACAGGATCATAGATTTTGCGTAAGAATCCCGGACAGGGACAGTCGTTCCATAGGGATACCAACTTGGCGGAAGGAGCTTTCCTACTTCTTTCTAAATAACAGAACCGTCTTATCATCCAGCTTAATTTTATCTCCGTTTTTTAAAGGCTTTGACATATTAAATTGAACACTGAGGCCATTAACTAAAAGTAAATTTTCCTCTTTCTCTTTAATTATGTAAAATTCTCCTTCTTTTTTCTCTATTCTGGCATGGCTTCGAGATATAGATTTACAGAGTTCTGAAAGTTCTATTTCCTTGGGATCTGGATATTTTATAGATCTTCTCCCTATACGTGATACATCTTTATCTAACCGAAAAATTTTACCTTTATCAACACCCTCTATAACTTCAACTTCACTCTGAACAGTCAGATTACTCCTTGAAGGTAATCTCATAAGAGTTCTCTCATCATCAATAAGCTCTGGATGATAATTTACAGCATAAGAATTTTTCGAACTTTCAATCATTATTTGAACATTGCCTATTTTTATAATATCTCCGGATTCCATTTCAGTAAAAACTTCTGTTGATATCTCTTTATCATTTAGAATAGTATTATTTATTGCCCCTTTTTTATGTATTATAGAATATTTTCCTGAATTTTGATACCACTTAATCACAGCCTGTTCAATAGAAAGAGCAGATGAATCCAAATAAATATAACCATCTTTTTTATTTCCTGTAAGTTTTCCTATAGTATATATCTTCCTGTTTAATTCAATGCTTCTCCCCTTTTCAAGACCTGACATAATAAGGAATCTATAACCACTATCTATTACTTCCAGAGCAGATATAGTTATAATCTCTTCATCTTCTTCCTTTGAAACATTTTTTTCTGCTAAAGTCACAGAACCGCTTATCTCTTTCCCGGAGTAACTCCAGGACAATAAATCAAAGCCGCATTTAAAACAGTACCTCTTTCCGGAGATAAGTTCTACTCCACAGTTACAGGATGATTTATGAAAATCAACACCACATTTAAAACAATATCGCTTACCGGGAACAAGCTCTGATTCACAGGAAAAACATCTACTTCTATCCATAATTATTAATTACTTTTTCACATCCTTAATTAAAATCCTTTTAAAAAATCCATTATTATGACTTTTAAAGGAGTGGTAAATAGGAGAACAATAATAATCAAAACTACAACAACCAGTGTAAGGCAACCACAACCAAGAATACCTATCCATAAAGGAAAGCCTTTCTTCTTTTTCTGATGGGCAGTATCCTCTTGAGATAAATTTTCCTCCTGACTGAAATCTGTATCAGAAAAAGAGGATGAATCAATTCTTTTACCACAATCACCGCAGAAAACAGAATCATCTCTGATTTCTTCATTACAATAAGGACAAAACATATATTTCTCCCCTTCAATAACTTATAAATATGTACAATTATACGTTATGTCCGGGTAAAGGTCAAGAAATAAAGGATTTTTAAAATAACTATAGAAGTTATTAAAAAATTTAAGGGGGAACAAATAATATGGCTAAAATAAAGTCAAAAGAAAAGAAAGCCAGGAAAAGTGAAAAAACAGAAAGTAAAATCAGTAAAGAAAATTTCTGGAAAATGATTGAAGAAAGCTATCTGGGAATAGATATGGAAGGCCTGAAAAAATCCTTTGCAAGCCACCTGGAGTATTCTCAGGCAAAAACTCGTTATACAGCAACAGATTTTGATTTTTATAAGAGTCTTGCTTACAGCATAAAAGACAGATTGATGGAAAGATGGAATGATACTCAGATATCATATTATAAAAATAATTCTAAAAGAGTCTTTTATCTTTCCATGGAATTTCTTATGGGCCGTGCTCTGGGTAATAATCTGATAAACCTGGGAATGGATGAAGAGTGTTATAAAGCTCTTTATGAACTCGGATATAAACTGGAAGATCTTTGTGAACTTGAACCTGATGCAGGACTTGGTAATGGCGGTCTTGGCCGTCTTGCTGCCTGTTTTCTTGATTCTATGGCCACACTCCAGTTACCTGCAAGCGGCTATGGTATCAGATATGAATATGGAATATTTGAACAAAAGATAGTAAATGGCTATCAGATTGAAAAACCTGACAACTGGCTTCGTTACGGTAATCCCTGGGAAATAGTAAGACCTGAATATATCTATCCTATAGAATTTTATGGTAATGTAAATGAAAATAAGGAATGGGTAAATACTCATAAAGTAATAGCCCTTGCATATGATATGCCTGTGGCGGGATATAAAAATGAGACTGTTAATACCCTGAGACTCTGGTCTTCAAAAGCTCCGGAAGAGTTTGCTCTGGAATGTTTTAATAAAGGTGATTATATAAAAGCAGTCCAGGAGAAAATAATAACTGAAAATATATCCAAGGTTCTATATCCTAAAGATGATATAGAACCAGGAAGGGAATTGAGGCTTAAACAGGAATTTTTCTTTGTTTCTGCCACTTTACAGGATATACTGAGACGTTATAAAGTTAATAACAAAAATTTTGATAATTTCTCTGATAAGATTGCCATTCAACTAAATGATACCCATCCTGCTATAGCAATTCCGGAACTTATAAGACTACTTGTAGATAGCGAAAATGTTCCTGTGGAAAAAGCATGGGATATATGTGTCAAAACCTTTGCCTATACAAATCACACTATTTTACCTGAAGCTCTGGAAAAATGGCCTACTGAACTTTTAGGTAAACTCCTTCCAAGACATCTGCAAATAATTTATGAAATTAACCATAGATTTTTACAAAAAATAGAAGAACTTTATCCAGGCGATACGGATCGTATAAGAAGAATGTCCATTATCGAAGAAGAACCTGTAAAGTCAGTAAGAATGGCATATCTCGCCATAGTGGGAAGTCATTCTATAAATGGTGTGGCAGCCCTTCACAGTGAAATAATAAAAAATAAACTTTTTAAAGATTTCTATGAAATCTGGCCGGAAAAGTTTAATAACAAAACAAATGGAATTACCCAGAGAAGGTGGTTGAAACTCTGTAATCCCGGTCTGTCAGACTTAATCTCCAGACATATAGGAGAGGAATGGACTACAGATTTATATGAATTAAAAAAACTTATTCCTCTTTCTGAAGATAAAAAATTCCAGAGTATCTGGAAGAAAATAAAGGAAGAAAACAAAAAAGAACTGGCACGATATATTAAGAAACACAATAAAATAGAGATAAATATTAACTCTATCTTTGACTGCCAGATTAAACGTCTTCATGAATACAAGAGGCAATTATTAAATGTTTTTCATATAATTACCTTATATAATAGAATAAAGAAATCTCCGGGAGGTGATTTTATACCACGAACATTTATCTTCGGAGCAAAAGCCGCTCCAGGTTATTATATGGCAAAACTTATAATTAAGTTAATAAATTCAGTGGCAGATGTAGTAAATAATGACCCTGCCGTGGGAGATAAACTTAAAGTGGTATTTTTAGAAAACTACAGTGTATCACTTGCAGAAAAAATATTCCCTGCTGCAGATTTATCTGAACAGATATCAACTGCTGGTATGGAAGCTTCCGGAACAGGAAATATGAAGTTTGCCCTGAATGGTGCCCTCACTATAGGAACCCTGGATGGCGCCAATATTGAAATAAAAGAAGAAGTGGGAGAGGAAAATATCTTCATATTTGGTTTAAAAGCAGAAGAAGTAAGTGTTTTAAGAGACAAAGGCTATAATCCATGGGATTACTACAACAGTAATTCTGAACTTAAAGAGGTAATGAATATGATAGGGGAAGGCCACTTCAGTTCCGAAGATAAAGATCTCTTCAAACCATTATTAGATTCACTTCTCCAGGGTGGAGACTATTTTATGTTGTTACCAGACTATGCTTCCTATGTAGAATGCCAGGAAAAAGTGAGTGAAGCCTTTCGAAATCAGGATGAATGGACGAGAAAATCTATTTTAAATACGGCCAATACAGGTAAGTTTTCGAGTGACAGAACCATCAAGGAATATGCTTCAGAAATCTGGGGCGTAGAACCTGTAAAACCAATAAAAAAATGCGACAGGTATCCTGCATTAAGGTAAAAGAGGGTGAAAGGTGATCGGTATTTATCGATCACTTTTCACAAAAACCAGGGGAAAAGACACATGTCCTTTAACAAAAACATACAGTCCATTCTCCTCATATACACCGGTTATAGTGATGGTATACACCCGGAAGATGATGTTCAGGTTATTCAACTAGGGATACTTTATCTGGGAACAGTATTAAAACAACACGGTTATAAAGTTAAAATCCTCAATACTTATTATCCTGATACCGAAAAAATAAGTCAGGAGATAAAAAACGAAAATATAAATATTGTTGGATTTTACACCACTACAGAAAACATATATCGATGTCTCAGGTGTGCTGGTGAATTAAAAAGCAACTCACCTGATGTATTAATAATTATGGGAGGTCCCCATGCAAGTATAAAAGATATAGATATACTCGAAGAGGAAAAATCTGTAGATATTATAATAAGAAAGGAAGGTGAATACACTTTACTTGAAGTAGTAAAATGTTATTCTCTTCTCTCTAAAAACCTCCGGAATATAAAAGGTATAACATATAGAAAAGATAACAAAATCCTCCGAAACCCTGACAGGCCCCTTATAGAAAATCTGGATTCCATACCCCTGCCTGATAGAGATCTCCTTTCTGAATCTCTCAGAAGTTTTGATATAACTTATCCAAGAATTATAACAGGCAGAGGATGTCCCTTTTCCTGTGCTTTCTGCTATGAAGGTTTCAGCGGAAGTAAATACAGAATGAGAAGTGCAGAAAATGTTCTTTCTGAGATAGATTATCTCCTTAAAAGAGGAAATGTCAAATATATAAGATTTATGGATGATACATTTACAATAAGCCCCTTAAGAACTTTGAAAATATGCAGAGGCTTAAGAGAAAGAAGAGAAAAAGGCTTCCTATGGTTTGCCGAAGGAAGAGTTGATATCCTGGCAAAACATCCCGACCTCATATATGAAATGAGCATGGCAGGCCTTGTTAATCTACATATAGGTGTTGAATGTGCTGACCAGAAAACTCTTGATATATATAAAAAAAATATAACCCTGGAACAGGTAGAAAAAGTCGTCAAAACCTGTTGTAAAGCACAGATCCCTCTTATTTCAATGAATTTTATTTTAGGTGGCCCTGTGGATTCCAAAGAAGTGTACTATAAAAATCTGGACTTTATAAAAAAATTAATGAAACTTGCTCCGGGAAGACTTCAGATAACCTCGGCCCTGTTAATTCCATTTCCCGGGACAAAAATAAGTAACCATCCTGAGAAATACGGATTAAATATAATTGATCCCCTCTGTAAAACAGGAATAACAAATGAAACCTGTTACTGTGAGACAGAATTTTTAAATAAATATGAATTAATCAGAATGAAGAGAAATTTTGATATGGAAGTAGATAAAATAATTATAGAAACCTCACGTTCTGTACCTGTAGAACTTCTCGAAGAACACTTCAGATTGCCCTTCTATGGTATCAGAAGTTACTGGCAATATCTCCTGTCCTATGATCCTGGCATAAGAAGATTTTTTAACTGGAGACTTCATAAATTATATTATTATATAAATGAAATTAAACAAGAAGAAATTCTTGATTTCTATCCTACCAGAACATATAATCTGAATTATAATGATGAAAATCTCATTCTACTGGATAAACTTTATGGACAGGAATTACTTGATCCTTGCGAAAGCAAGTTATATGAAATAAGTTCTGGCAAAATATCCTTTAGAGAAATAATTCAGCTGGGAAAAGAAAAAATATTCAGTGAACTGCCAGAAGATGAGGTCTATAAGAAAGTCCTGGATTTTTATATAAAAATGGAAAAACTCTGTGCTGTTATATTTGCAAAAATTTAAAAGTCTCCCTCCTCTTCCGCTAATACTTTGATTTAGAAAAAATTGCTCCTTGATTGAGTGTTGAATGATAGGTGTTGAGTATCAACTGCAGAGTGCTATATAGCGTACCTAATTACAACCCAAAACCTGCACCATAGCTCCTAACTTATAATCTTCTCAAACCTCATCCCGGAGAGAACGGCCTGAGCGCTCATATTTCACTTTTATTATCTCTGAAAGTATACTGATTGCAATTTCTGCCGGAGAGTCTCCTCCTATATCAAGTCCTACAGGGGAATAAATATTACTTAACTTTTCATGAGGAATACCTTCAGCTCTGAGTTGATCAAATAAAGTTTTTACTTTTTTTCGACTGCCAATCATTCCTATATAGGCCGGTTCATCCTCAAGAGCAAGTATGGATTTTAATACAACATAATCATGAGCATGACCTTTAGTAACTATTAATACAAAAGTATCACTGTCAAACTTTATATCTTTTACACCTTCAATGAAATCTTTACAGATAATTCTATCAGCAAGAGGAAACCTTTCAGTATTTGCGAAGTCCTCTCTATCATCTATAATGGTAACCTCAAAATCTAACATTTTAGCAAATTTATAAACCTCCAGACCTACATGACCACAACCAAATATTACTAATTTTTGTGTCATATTAATTGGTTCTAAATAGAGAGTAAGATTTCCTCCGCAGATAGAACCCACACTGGCCGGTTTCCCTGGAATAAGATCGAGAGTTAAAAGTCCGGGTTCACGGGATTGAAATATTTTCTCAGCTTCTTTTAATGCCACTGCTTCCTGAGTTCCCCCTCCAACAGTTCCAAAAGTTTTTCCATCAGGCCATAATAACATCTTGGCACCAACTTTATTAGGTACTGAACCTTCAGTTTTTATAACAGTTATAAGAATAGCGGTTTCTTTTCTATTCAAAATACCTACTAATTCGCGATAGATATTATCTATCATTAATAATCACTCCTTTAAAGTGGTTTATAGTTGAGAGTTTATTATCGAACATTAACTATAAACTTCTTCCTAAACCCTCAACACTAAAACTTAAACTTCCTTCTCACTTCCTTAATAAAGTAAAGGTCTCTCCGGGAGGCTTAAGATGCCCGAGTATTACACTATCTATTCTCTTTAAAGAAAGCAACCTTTCGCCTAATTTAATTGCAGTCTGATAATCCTCCATTGTATGTACTTTATTTAAAAATACTATAGATCTGGCCTTTCTGGGAAGTGTCTTCAAATAACCTCTTTTATGCTTAAATAAAGAGACTATCAGATCCATATCTATTAAATCACCTCTATTAACTTTCAGAATGGAACATAGAAGATCCTGACGATGACAATTATTTTCATCTATCCTTTTCATAATACAATCCATACCTATTAAAGAGACAAAAAGTCTGGTAAAATCCGGGACTACAGGTTCACAATCTGAATGGGCTTTAATAGATTTGCCTCTGGAACCATCAGCTTCAATAATTAAATAATCTGTATTTGTTTTCATTAAAACATCTTTACATAATTTTTCTGAAAGACCTTTCAATTTTCCACTTGAAAGTATTTCTGCACCAAGAAAAACCAATTTACTCTCTTTTAAGGCATGATCTATTTTATTTAACCATAAGGATTCTGTAGTAAAAACCAGGATTTCTTTTTCACCGGTATGAGGAGGAAATATCTTTGTCGTTGAAGTAAAAACAACTGATTTACCCATAGACGTAAGTTTTCGGGAAAGATAGCTTGCGAAACTAGTTTTTCCGCCTCCACCTATTACGGAAATACATTCTCTGGGAGATAATGATAATGCTTCCAGTAAAGTTTTTTCTTCTATTTTCAAACTAAATCACCCTGTTTAAATATTAAGTATTCAGATTTAAGCTTTTCTAATATTCCCTTTTAAAATCTCTTTTAAATTATTATTAGCTTTCAGCTTTCCTAAGTTGATTGCTGATAGCTAAATTAATAACTCCAGCAGGGATTTTCTCCGTAAATCGGTAAAACCCCGTTAAGCAAAGGAATTTCCTCTTTAGAATCTACATTAAATAGCCATATTTGACGGTTATTCACATAAACAATATTTTTCTCATCAGGAGACCAGGAAGGAGAATGTCCCCCGTAAACGGTAAGCTGAGCTTTCTCCAACCCCTTATCTGTCATTTTACCCAACCATATCTGTGAAGGAAGTCCTGTAGTAAAGAGAAATAATGTTGGATTTCTGGGAGACCAGACCGTATTTCCAATAGATCCAATTTCTTTAAAATCCATAAAATAGCTTTCCTGCTCATCTTTATTCCATATATAAACACCTGCCCCCTTATTTTCATTTTCTACAGTTCTGGAGATAAGTATCGGAAAAATTCCATCACTTACAGACTGTTTATTATTCCCATTATTTATTGAAGTCTGTTGTTCCATTTTAATTCCATCAAAAGGAAGTGCTGAAGCTACTTTTGGTTTTTCCGAATTCGTTGATTGGACAGATTCAGTTATATCTTTACGCCCTGCTCCTCTCAAATATACAATCTTTTCATCACCAGAAAACCATCCGACCTGAAAGGGTGCACTTGTTGTATCATTAGTAAATATTTTCTTATATTCCTTCTTATTTGCAAGTTCCAGCAAGATCACCTCTCTTCCCACCTCATATACAAGAAAATCTCCTTTTGAGGAAAGGGAAAGATTCTTATAAGGTATATTAGATGGAGGGCTTATTATTTCTTTATTAGTACCATCTGTTGAAGAAAGTATAATTTCACCACCGGCGCCAATATAAGAGATTTTATCACCTGATGAAGATACTGTGGGATTGACGCCATGAAAAAGAGTTTTATATGAACATGAACTAAAATCATAAACACATATATCTCCCTCACCGGAAAAATAAATCTTACCAGAAATTTTAAAATTTTTCCCGATTTCTTTATAATTAGAAATTTTATCTGAATAAGCTTTAAATTCTGGATTAACTCCAGAATTGACCTGATCCTTAATCTCATATTTATCAAGAGAAACTAATTGACCTGACATATTTACAAAATCAGTAACAGGTATCTCAATCATACTTATGTCATCACCATCAACTATTACAGGTCTTGGTTCCCCTCTTGATCCGGCAATAGATTCCATACCGTAAATTCCCACACCATCACTGAGTCCAATAACATTATCCATATTATCATCTATAACAACTGTCAAAAAATATTTGCCTTCTGGTACTTTCAGGGAAAACTCGCCTCCTGATCTGTCAAGTTTTGCCCTGGCTTTAATATTCTGAAATGTAGTATCAGAGTAAGCTTCAATAACTCCTTTAGACAGGGAGTGATCTTTCCAGATTACTTTACCAGTAATAGTATATTCCTTACGTGATGAGGATATAACCTGAGGAGGTTCTGTAATATTTGAATTACTTGAAGGTTTATTTTTAGTTTCTATTTTTATAAGAATTTCTTCTTCTCCTGGACTTACAGCCTTTAGAGCATAACCATCAGATCCTGTATAAGTGACAAGTATATCATCAATATCCAGTATCTGGTTCTTATTAATATCCACAAAGGCCTGAAGATAATAGTTTCCATCAGGGAGTTCCACTAAAAATTCACCCCTATCATCTTTGACCTTTGTACTGGTAACAAATTGCTTGAAATTTATATCTGAAAATATAAAAATTACAATACCTGTAGGATCTCCCCGGTATGAGACTTTACCTCTTAAAATACTTGATTTTGATATTTTATTTACTGTGGTATGGCTATTAGTATTTACTGGTGTGGTACTATTCTTAATACCTATATCATCTGGCAATACAACAGCAGATGTATTGCCAGGGGTCAATTTCATTTCAGGTATTCTAATATCAGGAGGTAAAGAGGAAGTAACTGAAGGAGTCGGGGTTAACTGAAGATCTGGTATATCAGGAATAATATCATTTTGCCTCATTTCTTCCAGAATCAGTATCACTTCTCCTTCATCCTGGCCGACCTGTCTGGGTTTTCCTTTTTTATATATTGCATAATATTCACCGGAATCAATTTTTTTATTACTATTGTTATCATAAAAAGCTTGAATATAATATTTACCATCCTGCAGAGAAAAACCTGCCATACCTGTCTCCAGTTGAACAGAACTTTCAGCTACAATAATTTTAAACTGAGGGTCAGAAGCAATACGGATAAGAGTCCCTACAGGAGAATGATCCGGATAAACTATTCTAACCCGAAGATTTCCCTGTACGGGAGTTGGAGTGGGTGTTACTGTCTGTATTGCAACTGTTGTTGCAGGTTGTGGAAGCCTATCATTATCAAAGGTTATTAATATTTCATCACCACCTTTTACCCCTTCCGGATTATCGCCGCCATAGGCAACTGCTATATCTCCTCTGTCTATCTGGCCATTTCCATTTATATCATAAAAAGCCTGTATATAATATTTACCTTCTGGAAGGACTATATTAAAACTTCCATCAGATGAGGTTATTTTAGAAGCAGTAAGCATTGTTTCAAAGGAAGGATCTTTAAAAACCACCAGGACAACACCTACAGGAGAATGACCTGGAATCAAAACTTTTCCTCTAAGACTGCCTCCTTTTTCAGTATCAAAAGGTTTAATGTTAGAAGAAGAATTATTTCCTTTATCAGAAGGCAACTCAGCAAGATTGGATGAATTTTCATTTTTATCTCCCAGAGAAAATATTATATTAGAGCCAAGGCTCACAGGCACAGGTTTTTCTCCTCCATAAGTAAAAATCAAATCCCCGGGATCGGTCTGACCATTTTTATTAACATCTATCTGGGCCTGAATATAATACACACCCTGGGGTAGTTTTATTTCAAAATAACCTTCCTGTGACTGAATTACAAGACCTTCTACCAGGTAATCCATCTGAGGATCAGAAAAGAAAAACAATATTACTCCCTGAGGACTGCCTTCAGGATAATTAACCTGTCCTTTAATAGTTCCAATATCTCCATAACATACACGGGAAGAAAAAATCATTAAAACAATTATTAAAATAAATAATCCCTTCAATTTAACCCCTCCTTACCAGACTTTAGGATCCATAGCATCTCTCAGGCCATCTCCTATAAAATTAAAACCTAAAACAGTAATCATAATAAGCAATCCCGGGAATAAAGCCATCCAGGGAGCTGTTCTTATATACTCCTGACCGTCATGAAGCATACTGCCCCAGCTTGCATAAGGTGGTTGTACACCTATTCCCATAAAACTCAATACAGATTCTGTAAGAATGGCACCTGCTATTCCAAGGGTGGCAAGAACTATAATAGAAGGGAAAGCATTGGGGAGTATATGCCTGACTATAATACGTATATTTGATGCACCGCATGCTCTGGCAGCCTGAACGTATAACTCTTCTTTTATAGAAAGAAACTGACCTCTTACAAGACGTGCAACAGATGGCCAGCTTGTAAACCCTATTACCAGCATAACATTCAAAATATTTGGTTCAAGCATAACCTGTATTGTTAATATAAAGAAAAAAGTCGGAAGACAGAGCATTATATCTACAACTCTCATTATTATTGCATCAACAGTACCACCGGAAAAACCGGCAATACTTCCGAGAAATGTTCCTATGGAAACATAAATAAAAACAGCAACAAAACCTACTGTCATAGAAACTCTTGAACCATATATGGCTCTACTTAAATAATCTCTTCCATAATTATCAGTGCCGAAGAGATGTTTTAATCCGGGTGGAAAAGGTATACCATTACAGCTTTCATCAATCTTATCAGGATCATAGGGAGCAATAAAAGGAGCAAAAATTGCTATAAAGAACGTTATAATGAGTATAATTAATCCTGCCAGAGCAAGTTTATTACGAATAAATCTCTTCCATATTTTCAAGGAAAGAGATTCTATTTTTATATCTTTCTCATTTAATAAGATTTTTTCGTTAATTTTATGGGCTGGCAACATATATGCATGATGAGTGAAAAGTGAAAAATGAAAAGTGAAAAATGAGCATTAATTATAACCTTTCACTTTTCACATTTCACATTTCACGTCTTATATCTCCCCTCTCACCTTTTAAGAACTTTCTCTATTCTCTCCAGTGCCCAGTCAATTTCTTCCTTTTTTATAATCAGAGGAGGAGCAAACCTTATAACCTGTTTATGAGTTTCTTTTGCTAAAATACCTTCTTCCTTAAGAGCTTCACAGAAAGGCCTGGCTGTCCCTGATTCTTTGTTTATTTCCACACCTATGAGTAAACCTTTTCCTCTTACTTCTTTAATATGAGAACTTTTTATATTTTTTAATCTTTCGATAAAATATCTGCCCATCTCAAGGGATTTTCCGGGGAGGTCTTCCTCTATTATTACTTCAAGAGACGCTATTCCCACTGCACATGCCAGGGGATTTCCTCCAAAGGTAGAACCATGATCACCCGGGGTATAAACATCCATAATATTATTATCTGCAAGTATGGCAGAGACAGGATAAGCTCCACCCCCGAGAGCTTTACCAATTATAATTATATCTGCTTTTACACCTTCG
>JAKJGF010000388.1 GCA_022704525.1 Bacillota bacterium
CTATTCTCGGATGTAAAAATAAAGGTAAAGGTTTTTTGAAGGACCTTCTCATATTGTAACCTGGGCTCTGGGGCATTTAGTCACACTTAAAACTCCGGAAGATTATGGTGATAAATATAAAATCTGGAGTGCTGAAACTTTACCAATAATTCCTGTTAAACTGGAAACTAAATTAATAAATGATTCAAAGAAACAATTTTATAATATTAAAGAACTGGCCGTAAGATCGGATATAGGCGAGTTAATTATAGCTACAGATGCAGGGAGAGAAGGAGAACTTGTGGCAAGACTTATAATGGAACATATCCACTGGAAAAAGCCTTTCAAACGTTTATGGATATCCTCTCTTACTGCTAAAGCCATAAAGGAAGGCTTTAATAACCTTAAACCGGGGAAGGAATATGATAATCTCTACAGAGCGGCTAAATCCAGAAGTGAAGCCGACTGGCTTATTGGTTTCAACGTATCCCGGTCATTAACAGTAAAATATAATGATCAGCTTTCTGCCGGAAGGGTTCAGACCCCTACTCTTTCCATGATGGTAAAGCGTGAACACGAGATTAATAATTTTAAACCGGTTCCTTTCTGGATTCTTGAGGGGAAATTTCCCGGATTTACTGCTCAATATGTGGATAAAAATAATAATACCAGATTTTTTAATAAAGACTCTGCAGAAGAACTTAAAGGCAGGCTTATGAATAAACCTGCTTTTATAAAAACAGTTACAAAAAAAGAAAAGCGTGAAGAACCTCCTTTACTTTATGACCTTACTGAACTTCAGAGAGAAGCCAATAAAAGATATGGTTTTACTGCGCAGAAAACTCTGAAAACCATTCAGTCTCTTTATGAATTTCACAAGGCAGTTACATATCCCAGGACAGATTCTAGATATATAACAGATGATATGGTTGCCTCTATGGATATGAGGTTAAGAGCATTGCCTCCCGACTATAAGAATTACAGGGGAGAGATTATAAAGAATAATTTTTCTATAAACAGTCACTGTGTAAATAATAGTAAGGTTACAGATCATCATGCCCTTCTGCCTACAGAAGAGCATATATCTTCAGGGGTTTTATCTTCTGATGAAGGTAAAATTTATAATTTAATAGTAAAAAGGTTTCTTGAAAACTTTTATTCCCCTTCAGTTTATGAACAGGTGAAAGTCAGTATAGAAATTGATGGAGAAAGATTTACTGCCAGTGGGAAGACCCTTCTTCATGAGGGATGGAAAAAAATTGAAAGAAATCCCGAAGGAGGAGATAAACTGCCCCCTCTTCAGGAAGGTCAGAAGTTTGAAAAATTTACTCTTGAAATAAAGAGCAGTCATACTCAGCCTCCATCACGTTATACTGAGGCAACACTACTTACAGAGATGGAAAAATATAACCTGGGTACTCCTTCTACAAGGGCAGATATAATTGAAAAACTTATAAATATAAATTATGTGGAAAGAAAAGAAAAATCCCTTATTCCCACACATAAAGGAAAACAGATTGTTGATATTGTAGTAACTGATCTTCGCAGTCCTGAACTGACATCTAAATGGGAAAAAGAACTTGAGGAGATAACGAGAGGTAAAAAACAGAGGGAAGATTTTATGAAAGATATTCTTCTGAATACTAAAAGACTTGTAGAAGAAACCCTGAGTTCTGATAAAAATTATAAACATGATAATCTCCTTAATATTTCCTGTCCGGAATGTGGTAAAAAGCTTTTGAGTGTAAAAAAGAAAGATACCCTTATGCATGTCTGTTCAGATAGAAATTGCCGTTATAGAAAAGTAGTAACAAAATTAACTGAACAGAGGTGTGCCACATGTCATAAAAAGATGGAGATAAAAGAGACAAAAGGAGGTATGATGTTTATATGCCGAATCTGTAATGTACATCAGAAAGTCTCAGAGTTTCAGGATAAAGGCAGAGTGACCTCAAGGGATATTTCCCGGCTGAATAGAGAAAATGATGAAAAATTCAGGAAAGCTGATAATCCTTTTGCAGTTTTGAAAGATTTAATTAAATAAAGAGAGGAGATAATTTATGGCTATTAGAGAAGGAGCATGGGATTGCCCTTCCTGCGGGCAAAAAAGAAATCGCGGCCCTGAAAAGTTCTGTGGCAGTTGTGGATGCCCCAGGGGAAAAGATATTAAATTTTATCTTCCTGAAGATTCCCAGGAGGTTTCAGAGGAGGAAGAACTAAAA
>JAKJGF010000009.1 GCA_022704525.1 Bacillota bacterium
TTTTTGTTCCAGAGTGAGTAGATTGAAAAACCAGAAGAAGGAGTTACCTTTATGTTTTATTAATTGAGCGTAACAGTACCTTCATAGATAGAAATTTAGTATATTCAGGAAGGCTTTTTGGATAGATTTTAAGAATATTACTGAAGTTTCTTTAAAAATTTCTCTCTCATCGATTTTTTTACAGAGGGAATAGTTTATTGTCAAGAGATGGGACAGACTCGCTCAGAAGTGTATTTCTCAATCTCAGGAAATATAAAAGAGAAAATCCTGAAAAAAGAACAAGTAAACTTACAAGGGGAAGATGCTTTATACCGACATATTTTACGGTTGCACCGGCTATGAGAGGGGCAAAGATTCTGCCAAAAGCATAGGCACCTTCAAGGGCACCGAGGCCCATACTTCTTTCATTTTCTTTCGTAATTTCCGCTATATATTTTCCGGTGGCGATATTTACTGCAGGATAGAAAGGAAGAGAATAATATATTGCAATTACAAGGGGATTTTTTATAAAGATAAAGGTTAAAAAGAGAGATAAATAGCTACAGGCTGCTCCATATACAAGATAAAGAGGGTTAACTCTGTCGGCTATTTTTCCGTATATATAATAGGCAATAGCTCCGGTAAAACATGCCACACTCATAGAAATGCCAAGAAGCCATTTTGGTGCCCCTATATAATCACAGAAAAATATGGAAAACATGGAGAAAAAGATAATATTGGGGATGGAGATTGATAAAATTATTAAAGCCCCTGTCTGAATACCTCTGTTTATATAAATCAACGATAATTTGTTTATCAAATTTTCCTGACCTTCTCTTTTTACTATGAAAGAAGTTTCTTTAAAGAAAAATATTATTATAAAGAAAAGTCCTGCCGATATATAAAGAAGTATCTGAAAAAGAAGATATATCTGATTTATATCATTTTTATGAAAAAAAAGTAATATACTCAGTGTGGCACCTATAGCCCATCCAAAAGAATCAAAAGATGAAAGCTCTCCTAAGGCCTGACCTTTTTTCTTCGGATTGAGTATTGTTGTATAAGCTTTAACTGAAGGTATCATAGCTACATGAAAAAGTGAGAAGATTCCAAGACTTATAAGGAGCAGTATATAGTTTTTAAATATAAAAACAGAAAGAAAAAAAAGTATATATGAAAGGATAGTTGTGAGGAGAAAAATCTTAACTTTTCCCGTAATGTCTGCGAGAAATCCCCAGAGATTTTGAGCAAAAAAGGATGTAATGGCCGGAAGGGTGAAAATCATTGAAACTGCCAGATAGCTTCTGTTAAAATGGAATATATAAATGGGAAGGTAAAGCATTATGATGGATGTAGAAAAACCGGCAACCATATAACAGAGTTTTGCTATGAATAGATTCGTCCTGTCAGTATTTCTCATTAATATTATATTACTCCTGATTATTGAATAAGAAGATTACTCTATTTTCAAATATTTGTCAATAACAGGAGGAAGCAGGGTAATAACAACACAGCCATAATTATTTATTATACAGAAGTCAGGAGTCAGAATAAACTGTAAAACTCCTGACTTCTGTATTCTGAAAGCTTAACTTTTCAATTTTCAGAAAGGGTAATGTCTGATTAAAATAAAAAAATTTCTTTAATTAATGAGAAAGAACTAAAAAATTTGACATAAATTTCGAATTAATATAATATCATAATAAATTACCTTAACTTTCGTAAAAAATTTACAAAAAACATCAAAATTAGGCATGGTTCAACATTGACTAAAAAATCTCCTTTTACAAAATAAAAAAGAGGAAAAAAGAAAAAATCCTTAATCTTTTAAGAAAATTTAGAAGGATAAGATAACTATACTTTCGCATTTTTTAAATAAAAATTTATCTTAAAATATATTATAACTATACTTTTGCAGAATTTTGAAAAATTGTTGTCCCGTAAGGACATCCCTCGCGGAGGTCCTGCAAGGTAGAATAAGGCTTTGTTTAAAAAGTGCAAAAGTATAGAAAAGTATAATAAATATTTTATTCGGGAGGTATTTTTATGAAAAAAGTAATCGTACCTCTGGCAGATGGCGCAGAGGAAATGGAAGCTGTCATAATTATAGATACTCTTAGAAGAGCTTCATGGGAAGTCATTGTGGCAGGTCTGAAAGAAGGCCCTGTTACTGCATCACGGGGAGTAAAAATATTCCCTGATACCACCATTGATAGACTGAACATAAAAGACTTCGATATGATTGTCCTCCCCGGAGGTGGTGCTGGAACGGAGAATCTACGAAAGAATGAAAGAGTTCTTGAGATCGTAAGAGAATTTTATCAAAAGAGGAAAATTGTTGCTGCTGTATGTGCGGGACCTCTTGTACTTCAATCTGCAGGTATACTGAAAGGACATAAGGTTACCTGTCATCCTGCCGTTAAAGATCAGCTTACAGAAGCAGAAAGACTGGAAGAAAAAGTGGTAATAGACAGAAATATAATTACCAGTCAGGGGCCGGGAACAAGTTTTCTCTTTGCCCTTTCGATTATTGAACTCATAGAAGGCAAAGAAAAGGCAGATTCTCTTGCCGGTGCTATGATTGTAAAGAGGCAGGAATAGAACTTGAAATCAATCAGAAAAAAGCTTTTATGGATTTTAGCATATATTTCTACTGGAGTTGCTTTAATTTTACCTTTTATATCCATAACTTCATGGGAATTCTGGACTATAGATTTTAAGTTATTTCTCTCTGTAAATCTTTTTATTCCTCCCCTTCTACTTTATAAAAAAACACGTTACATAAGACCGGTAATAATGCTTATGTGCCTTACACTGTTTGGTTTTCTCCAGATGGCCTGTCCGAGATTACCGGGGGCAATTGAATTATTTGTTTTAAATCTTACATCAGGAAAAGCTTTTTTACAATTTGGCATAAAAATTGCAATTATAGTAATTATGACTTTACTCTTCTCCCGTTATTACTGCGGGTGGATCTGTCCTAAAGGAACAGTTCAGGAAATGGTATATCAATCCAGATTTAATACTACTATGCCACTGTGGATAGACAGAAAACTGAAATATTTAAAATATATAATGCTCGGTCTTTTAATACTCTGTCCACTGATTTTTCAATACCGTTTATATGAACATATTGGCCCCTTCAGAGTTATCTTTAATCTTGGAGGTTCTCCTTTACTGGTTCTTCATTTTGCTTTCTGGATTATTCTTTCAGTCTTTGTTGAAAGAGCTTATTGTCGGTATTTCTGTCCTGAAGGGGCACTTCTTGCCCTTATAAATAAAATCAGTATCTTTAGAATAAGGATAGATAGCAAGTGTACTTCCTGCAGACAGTGTGAAGAGATATGTCCTGTTGACGCAATAAATATAAAAGATAGGAAGGTCTTATCCATCTGTAAAGAGGAATGTATAGTCTGTAAAGAATGTGAGGCTAAATGCCGGAAAAATATGATTAATTTTTTATAAACTGATGGAGGGGATAATTGTGTTTAAAAAAACTATTCTGATTTTTTCTTTATTTATCTTTACTACTGTAAGTGTCCTTGCATGTAAATTCACTTTCATCCCATCTACTGTTAAAGTAAATAGTAATGGGAAGGCCACAGTTAAAATTTCTGTAACATGTGAACATAGAACCTGTCAGATGGGATGTAAAGATATAACTATTGACTGTAAGGGAGTAAAAATACTAAAAAACAGTGGATGGATAGAAACAGAAAAGAAGATTTTTCAGAATACCCTGGAGATTCAACTTACTGAAACCAGTGGCACCATAAGGGTATGGCGTGAATGCAGTAAACATGGAATTTCTGAAAATACTGTTAAGGTTGTGAAATGAAAAATTACTAAGTACCGCAGCAGGCAGGTTAGTATTCATCTCACAAGTCTGTCCCTGTCCGGGCTCTTACGCAAAATCTATGATCCTGTTACAATGAAATCTGTTATTACAGAATATACAGTTTTGTATTTATTTAAATTATAACTTTCTCCTTTGACTGCATATCTTTTGCTCCAGAGCCCCGACAAGGACAGGTGTATATGTTTTTTGGATACTTTTTTACCTGTTGCAGTACTAAGCTTTCAGATATCAGCAGCCAGCATTCATCTTCTCTGGTTACATCTAACAGGTCTAACTCAAATATTTTTCCAGAAAGCTCTTTTTAAAACTATTAAAGTTACCTTCTCTTATAGAATTTCTTATCTTTTCCATTAAATTAAGAACAAAATAAAGATTGTGATATGTCATAAGCCTTGGCCCCAGTATTTCATCTGCTTTAAAAAGATGTCTTATATAAGATTTTGTGTGGTGTTGACAGGTATAACATTTACAATCAAAGTCCAGAGGATTTTGATCTTTACTGAATCGCTCATTTTTTATATTTATTTTACCGTTACTGGTAAAGGCACTTCCATTCCTTGCTATTCTGGTAGGAAAGACACAGTCGAACATATCTACTCCTCTTTCCACACAGTAGAAGAAATCTTCCGGTGTTCCCACACCCATAAGATAACGTGGTTTATCTTCAGGCAGTACCGGTGTGGTCTCTTCTAATATGTGAAGCATTATATCTTTAGGTTCTCCTACGCTTAAGCCTCCTATGGAATAACCTTTAAAATCTATTTCCTGAAGTTCTATAGCAGATCGTTTTCGGAGGTCAGGATACATTCCTCCCTGAACTATACCGAAGAGAGTCTGATGGGAATCTACTGGAAGGGTTTCTTTACTTATTTTTGCCCATTTTGTTGTGCGTATGAGTGCTTTGTCTGCGTCTTTATATTCACATGGCCAGGGAATACATTCATCAAGGGGCATTATTATATCAGAATTCAGTGTCATCTGAATTTCTATAACCTTTTGAGGTGTAAAGAAATGGGGCGAACCGTTTATGTGAGAGCGAAACACTATACCTTCATCTGTAATATCACGTAATGCCTGAAGGCTGAATACCTGAAAACCTCCGCTGTCAGTAAGTATGGGGCCATGCCAGTTCATAAAACTATGAAGTCCTCTGGCTGAAGAGATTACTTCCAGACCCGGTTCGAGATAGAGATGATAGGTGTTTCCAAGGATGATAGAGACCTTAAGATCCAGAAGTTCTTTTGATGTCATTGTCTTTACTGTTGCCTGTGTGCCTACAGGCATAAATACAGGAGTTTCAATAATTCCATGGGGCGTATGGACTTTCCCCAACCGGCTGTTGTTCTCCTGGCTTTTATATAATAATTCGAATTTAAATTGATGTAAGGTTTCCATATTTAAAGCTCTCTTTCCAGTTCATCCAGAACTTTCTTTATATCTTCTGCCAGTGGTGCAGAAAATTCCATCCATTTCTCTGTTAATGGGTGAATAAATCCAAGTTTAGTAGCGTGAAGGGCCTGTCTTTTCAGCCCCAGAACACCTTTTTGTTTTCCATATAAAGGATCACCTGCTATGGGATATCCTTTATAAGACAGATGAACTCTGATCTGATGAGTTCTTCCTGTTATTAGTTTTAACTTCAGAAGTGAATAAAGGTTAAATTTTTTTTCAATTTTATAACAGGTAACGGCTTCTCTACCACTTTCTATGACAGTCATCTTTTTTCTATAAACAGGATGACGTCCTATGGGGGCTATTATGGTTCCTTCTTCCGGGGCCGGAATTCCCCTGACCAGAGCCAGATATTCTTTAAGTATTTTGCGATTTTTAATCTGACTGGCCAGAAAGTTGTGACTTTTTTCATCTTTAGCTATTACCATAATACCGGATGTGTCCTTATCCAGACGGTGAACTATCCCGGGTCTTAATTCATTATTTATTCCTTTCATTTGAGGGCAGTGAAAAAGTACTGCATTAACTACTGTACTATCCTGATGCCCTCTGGCAGGATGGACTACAAGCCCTGGCGGTTTATTTATAACCATAAGGTGGTCATCCTGAAATATTATATCTAAAGATATTTCCTGAGGTATTAATCCGACTTCTTTTATTTCCGGTAGGGCCACATAGATATTGTCATTCCATCTGGTAATAGCAGAAGGCTTGCTTTCTCTGGAGTTTATCAGAACACACCCTGATTTTATAAGTTGTTGTGCCCTGTTCCTTGTTATAGAGAGTTCTCTGGAGAGAAAGACATCGATTCGTTCTTTTATATTATTGGAGATTTTGAAGTTAAAAGTAGTTTCCATTGGTTTATGCTTTAGTCAAAGTTCAACATTAAACTCTCAACTCTCAACTTTTTTATTATCTTCAGGGCTTTTTTCGGTCTTCCTGACTTCTTCACAGATCATTATTTCATCTTCCTTAAGGTCTTCCTTTTTTCTCATTAAGTTAACTCTTACTGACCCGGTTAATTGATTACTCAGGGCGAGTTTTTTCCCTATTACTATTATGACTATAATTAATAAAAGACTTGTTATCTGTGCCAGGTTTAAATGCATAATGGCAGGTATGGAGGAAAACCATTCTCTATAAAATTCGACTATAAATCTGGCTATTGAATAAAGACCTATAAAATAACAGAAGATCTCTCCATGAAATTTTTTCTTTTTATTTATTAAATTTAGTATATAAAATATTCCTATATCAAGGAGTGCCTCATAAATCTGGGTAGGATGTCTTGATACACCCGGTGGATAAACATCCGGAAATTCTACACCCCAGGGGAGATTTGTTGGTTTACCATAACAACAACCATTCAGGAAACATCCTATTCTTCCTATGGCAAGGCCTAACATTACAGGGGCAGAACAGATATCTGCCAGTTTCCAGAAAAGGATTCTGGAGATTCTTGCAAAAATTATTCCTCCTATTATTGCTCCGAGGACTGCGCCATACCAGGCAAGGCCTCCCTCACGAAAATTAATTATTTTTACAGGATCCCTTATACTGTATTCCTGATAATTTATCAATACATGAATGAATCTTGCTCCTATTATACCTCCGATTAATATACATATACTTAAATCCATTACAGTCTCTGGCTTTACATCCTCTGGTTTTGAATATTTTAATGCCCATGTAAGGCCTATTATGAAGCCAATTACAAGTACCACAGCATAGGTATATATATCAAAAGGACCGATAAAGGGAAGATTAAGGGTGAAGAGTACTCTATACAAGGTTCATCACTCCAAATTTGAAACAGCAATATCTGTTTTATTTTCAGAAGTTTTTATATTTTTATTTACCACCGGGTTTGAATTAAAAAAGATGTTAAGTATAATCATACCAACACCTGTTGTAATAACAATATCGGCTATATTAAATACAGGCCAGATTTGAAAGTTTAAGAAATCTATTACATAACCAAATCGGAATCTGTCAATTAAATTACCTACAGCTCCTCCCAGAATAAAACTGAGACCGTACATAAAAAACGGTTCTTTATATTTACGAATTACATAGTAGGTGAGTAAAGTAAATACAAATATTGTAGACACGAGTACTGGCCAGGGAGATGTAATTAGTTGTAAACCAAAAGCTGTACCTTTATTTTTTACAAGGGTTAATGTAAAAAAATCCCCTCCTATTTTTTCCGAATAGCCTGCAGGTAAATTAGAAAATTTCTTAAGAATTAAGAATTTTGTTATTTGATCTAAGATAATTGAAAGGATAGCTACAAGATAAAATTTCATTTAGGACTCTTTTATTTCTCTTCACAGGTTAACTGTACAACTTTTTTAGTAATACTTCCTAAAATTGTTTCTCGTAAAGACTTTTTTGTTTCCTGACTTAATTGTGTGTAAATGTAATAAAGAGTAACAGAAGATATGGCACCGATTAATGCTACTCCTACCATTGTATTAAAAGAAAAGTCACTTTTTCCTTCCTTATCAATATCGGAGGAAAGCTCTTCCTGTATTGTAGATGATTTGTTTTCTGACATATTGATCTCCTTTTTAAGCATCAAAGTTAAAATTTCTTCCAGGATTTTTTTTGATAAACTCATATATTTGTTAATTAGCTCTCTTTCTCTTTAATGTTAACATGCCTGGGATACTGTTTTTCTATCTCTTTTAAGCCGATTAACATTGTTTCAAGTATTGTCTGTGATTTTCTTTGAAGTTCTTTTTTTTTTATGGAAGGAAGGATACAACCTAATTTACCTTTAGAAATCTTAACTTCCGGCTTTATGCCACAATATTTATCAAGACCAAGAATAGCAACCTGCAACAAGATTGATGCTGCAGAGCAAACTATATCTTTCCCTTCCTCTTCAAACTCACAGTGTCCTGAAGCATTATACCCCAGGATTTCCCTTTTCTTATTTCTATAAATATATACCTCTAACACTTTTTCATGCCACACTGCATTCTTCTATTTTTACTCTTGTGTAATACTGACGATGCCCTTGTTTTTTTCTATATCTCTTTTTGGGTTTATACTTAAATACTATAACTTTTTTATCTCTGAATTGTTCAACTACTTCTCCTTTTACAGAAACATTTTCTAAATAAGGTTTGCCTATTATATGTTCATTATTTTTTGCATAGAAGAGAACCTTATCAAAAGTTACCTTTTCTCCCTTTTGTTTTTCTAATTTTTCTATATTAATAAAATCTCCAGGCTGTACTTTATACTGTTTTCCACCTGTTTCTATTAAGGCGTATTCCACTTTCATTTCCTCCGATCATTTATCCATAACAATTAGATTATGATAATATCATATTATTATTAAACTTGTCAAGATAAAACTGCTTTTGAGAAGTATGGATATACTTTATTTATCCTTATTCTCACCTTTTTCCCTTTCAGATTCCCCCCACCTGTTACCTGTATCATATGACCCTTTGACCAGGTTATACCATCCTGAAAGTTTAACATATATGTATCATATATTTCCAATTCTAATTCGTCTCCTTCTTTTAAATATTTAAATTCTTCTTCCATTTTTTCTATAGTGCTAAATTGTATTTGATATTTTTTGGGCAGTTGATATTCATTTATATATAAATATAATTTTTTATCTAATTCTTTTTGCAATTCTCTTATTTTTTCTCCGTCCCATCCTATTAATAATATTGCAATTTCAGGATGAACTATTAATTTAATAGCATCACCACGATTTTCTATATTTTGTTTTTTTATATCTCTTTCAATTTTTATGCTTATACTTTTAAGAGAAAGTACATTCCCATCACCTTTACAGTACGGGCATGGTTCTTTTAATACTTCGTCCAGGTCATGGGAAATTCTCTTTCTTGTAATTTCCACCAGGCCCAGACCTGTCATATCCACTATGTTGGTTCTTGTTCTATCTTTTTTAAATGCTTCTGCTAGTTCCTTTAATATAAGACTTCTATGAGAGAGATCCTCCATATCTATAAAATCAATTATTATAATTCCTCCTATATCTCTTAATCGTATTTCCCTTGCAATTCTGTTTACTGCTTCCAGATTGGTTTTTAATATAGTATCTTCAAGGCTTTTTGAACCGACAAATTTTCCTGTATTTACATCTATTACTGTTAGGGCTTCAGTTTTTTCTATTATTAAATATCCTCCTGATTCAAGCCATATTTTACTTTTTGTAGCATCTTCTATTTTCTTTTCCAGACCGTATAAATCAAATATGGATCTCTTTCCTGAATATAATTTTATTTTAGAAGTTAGATTCGGTGATATTACTTCTACCAATTCTTTGACTTTTTTATATTCTTCTTTTGAATCTATTATAAAACGATCAACACTCATATCCAGGACATCTCTTATAATTTTATAGACAAGACTCAGGTCCTGATGTATACAGGTTGGTGAAGATATTTTATTATCTTTTTCCTGTATCTTTTTCCATAATTTTATGAGAAAATCGAGATCTCTCTGAAAATCTTCTTCTTTTTTCCCTTCTCCTACTGTTCTTATTATAACACCCAGGTTATCAGGTTTTATCTTTGTTACAATTTGTTTGAGCCTTTCTCTTTCCTCGTAACCTTCTATTCTCCTTGAAACTCCTATGTAATTTGCCATGGGTAGAAGAACTAAAAATCTTCCCGGAAGTGTTATATGGGTAGATACTCTGGCACCTTTTGAACCTATAGGTTCTTTAATTATCTGTACCAGTATTTCCTGATTTATTTTTAATACATCTTTAATAGAAATTTCTTTTGCTTCTTCTAAGAGGTCTTCATCATCATGACTTACATTTACTATGGCGTCATTTAAGCAAAGGAAAGCATTTTTTTCTAACCCTATATCTACAAAGGCTGCCTGCATTCCCTGTAGTACATTTGTTACCCTTCCTTTATATATACTTCCAATAACTCTCTCATCTCTTGCTATATGAATTTCAGCTAATTCTCCATCTTCAAGAATGACTACTCTATTCTCCAGTTTATCTATATTAACCAGTATTTCTTTTGTCATTTCATAAATGCCTTTGATTTTATATTTGCTTCTATATTGATTTTATAATATTTCTAAATTAGACAATAAAATTCCTTCTTGTGATAAATTGCTTATGCTAAAGCATATTTTTCCTCCACAATATAATTATTCCTATTATTGACAATACCAGAGAACCTATTATGATTATTATAAATCCATGGGGATGTGTCGGCAAAGGAACCACTACATTCATTCCAAAAAAACTGGAAATCATCGTTGGAATTGCCAGTATAATGGTAATAGCAGCTAAAAATTTCATAACTACATTAAGATTATTGGAAATCATTGAAGCGTAGGCGTCTCTTGTACTGCGCAGTATATTGGTATATATCTTTGTCATATCAATAGCCTGTTTTGTTTCTGTAATAACGTCTTCTAATAAATCTGTATCATCAGGATACATTTTTATATGAGAGAATTTAAATTTTAGAATTTTTCCTAAGACAATTTCATTACCTTTCAGGGAAGTTGAAAAGTATACAAGTGTTTTTTCCAGACCAAAGAGTTCTATTAATTCCTGATTTCTTAAAGATTTGTGTAATTCTTTTTCGATTTTATCACTGATTTTATCAATATTTCTTAAATACTGTAGATAATATATTGAAATTTTATATAAGAGCTGAAATAAAAAGCGGGTTTTTTTAAAGGTATAAAAAGTTTTTACTTTTCCTTCAATAAAATTCCTGATTATGGAATTATCCTGAAGGCATATAGTTATTATATTCTGTTCACTTATAAGAATACCCAGTGGAATTGTTTTATAAATCTCAGGATCTTTTGTGGAATTTTCTACAGGTATATGGATTAATATAAGAGAATATCCGTTTTCTGAGTCTATCCTGGGTCTTTCTTCTTCATCCAGAGTAGATTTTATAAATTCAATGCTCAGGTTTGTATAATGAGAGAGACGGATAATTTCTTGTTCAGTGGGATTAAATATATTTATCCATGAACCATATGTAAAATCTTTGAGTTTTAAGAAACGGGTTCCTATGTCATCTTTAATTATAGCAGATTCTAAAGATCTGCACATGTGTACAGAGAAAATGTGTTGAAGAGCAGTTAAAAAGTTTACTGCTAATAGATGTTCTCCTTCAATATAAAAGATCTGTCCGAAAAAAGTTGAATGAATTTTTCCCCTCTTCCAAGTTTTAGCCAGTATTTCTTCTATAAATTGTGAGTGCCTTCCCTGAATTGTCTTATAAATTTCAAGCATATAATAGACTTTTCTTTCTTAATTCTAAAATTTATCTGTCCTATATTGTATCACTTTGTTTATAAATTACCAGTAGGAAAAAAATCTGATATTGGAAGTTTACCTTCCTCAGTTAGTAAATTAATACGACTTATCTTATTTATATTTAAATCGATACCCGACGTATTCATTTCTTCTATTAATTCCTGTGGTTTTATAGTTCCACCTTTTTCCATTTTTATAGAGACTTCCAATGAAATTTTGTCTTTCTCTAAAGAGATAATTTCTAATGTCTTTATAAGAGGTTTTATGTCTATAATTCTGGTACTTTTCTTCCTTACTTTTTTAAATAATATTTTCTCCTGTTTTAGAAAGTCTTCTATTTTATTTTTATTAATTTGTTTATTTGAAAGAGCATCTATTCTGTAAATACTTATTTTAATAATGGCATTAAGAGCCGGTGAATTTAATGGTATAACACAGGCTTTCAGAACTTTCATTCCCCGGGGAAGAAATTTATTTATTTCTCTTTGGAATATTTCTATATCTACCGATTCTTTCATTATTATATCTACCCATTCTGAGTAGCTTTCTAAGCCTGATGAAAGAGGTGGCCCCATGGCAATTTTTGGCTTTGGGTTAAAACCTTCGGAGAAGGCTACAGGAAATCCTGTAAATCTTACAGCTCTTTCTATGATTCTAATAAGGCCTAAATGAGAGATGAATTTTGTTTTACCGATTTTTTTAAATACCATACGTATTTTTATTTTTTCAGGGATCTTTCTAGCAGATATTTTTGTTTCTTCCCTTTCTGACATAGAAATTCCATCTGATTCAGGGTAGAGTTTATTTTTTGCTTCTAATTTCTGACAGACACCACAGAGACTGCATGGACTGAAACGACAGTCTCCTGTTTCTTTACCTTCAAAAGCTCTTTCTTTTTCTTCCAGTAAGAATTTTCGACTAACTCCTGATGATATATGGTCCCAGGGGAATATTTCTTTTTCTTCTCTTTTTCTGTTAGCATAAAAAGATGGAGAAATATTTGAATTTCTGAAGGATTCTTTCCAGAGATCAAATCTGAAGTAATCTGACCAGTTATCAAAACGACATCCCGCTTCCCAGGCTTTTTTTAAGACTTCTCCCAGTCTTCTGTCTCCCCTTGCAAATACTGCTTCTATGAGACTTTGTTCTGTATTATGAAAACTTATAAAGAGTTTTTTTTCTTTTTTTCTTCCCTTTAAGTTTTTAAATAACCAGTTCTGTTTTTCTTTGAGTATTTCCAGGGTATCCTGACTTTCCCACTGAAATGGAGTATGAGGTTTTGGAATAAAGGAAGCAAAAGATACAGACAATCTGGCAATTTTGTAATTTTCTCCAAGAGTCATAACTTTTTTAATGAGTCTTATTATTTCTTCAAGGTCATCATAAGTCTCCGAAGGAAGCCCTATCATAAAGTAAAGTTTTAATTTTTCCCATCCCATAGAAAGGGCAGTTTCTACGCTTTTAATCAGGTCTTCTTCAGTAACCTGTTTATTTATAACCCTTCTTAATCGTTCGCTTCCTGCCTCAGGAGCAAAAGTAAAACCGGTTTTTCTTACTTTCTGAACTTCTGCTGCAAGGTCAGCAGAAAATGTATCGATCCTCATAGAGGGAATTGAAAGGGCAATTTTTTCCTTCTCTGTATCTTCAATAAGAAGTCTTACCAGTTTTTCTATATTTGAGTAATCAGTTGTACTGAGTGATGAGAGAGATAGATCTGAATAACCCGTATTATGGAGTAAATTTTTTGCCTGCTCCATACAGGTGGAAAGTGTTCTTTCCCTTACAGGTCGATAGATATATCCTGCCTGACAGAATCGACATCCCCTGGTGCACCCTCTGAATAATTCTATTACTGCACGGTCATGAATAACCTCCATAAGGGGAGTGAGTATTTCTTGCGGATAGAAAGCTTTGTCCAGATCTTTTACCAGTCTTTTTTCTATTTTCAAAGGAGCCTCTTCTGACATAATTTCTGTAATTTCTCCTGAAGGGCCACAGGTAATTTTATAAAAGGCGGGAACATAAACACCACCTATGTAAGTTAATTTTTTTAACAGTTCGATTTTTGAGAGTTTTTTAATGAATTTCCACATATAGACTTCTTCAAGTATTTCCAGGAGAACTTCTTCTCCATCTCCTATTACAAAGAGATCTATGAAATCATCCAGAGGGGCAGGGTTAAATGTACCGGGTCCACCGGCTATGATAAGGGGCATGTTTTCTTCCCTTTCTGAACTTAATAAAGGAAGACCTCCCATGTTGATCATATTAATTATATTGGTATAACCAAGTTCATGTTGTAATGAAAAACCAATTATGTCAAATTCAGAAACAGGTGTCCAGGACTCGACTGTAATGAGAGGTATGCTTTCTTTACGCATAAGCTCTTCACAGTCAAACCAGGGAGCATATACTCTTTCTGCTAAAAATTTTTCCTCTTTATTTATCATATGGTAGAGTATTTTAAGCCCCAGATTTGAGAAACCCACTTCATATACATCCGGGAAAGCCAGTGCTATACTTACTTTTTCTTCTCTCTTCCGAAGAGAAGAATGAAGTTCTTCTCCTATATATCGTTCAGGTTTTTCCACGAAAGGGAGGAGGTGTTTTTCTATTTTTTCTTTAATTGTGTTCATAAATTTTTATCTCCCTTCTTCAGATAGAACGAAAAGATTATAGCAAAAAATAATAATAATTGTAACTATACTTTTGCAGAATCTTGAAAAATCGTTATCCTGTAGGGGTGCAAAGCCTTGCGCCCCTACAAAGTGGAATAAGGCTTTGTTTAAAAAGTGCAAAAGTATAGTTACTGAAAGAAATTATTCGTTTCACCTTTTACCTTTCAAATCTCATTAGAACAACGTTCTCTGGGATTTCGATTTTATATTTAACAATAACCCTATAGCCATCATATTTGTTATGAGAGAACTTCCGCCAACACTGACAAAGGGCAGAGGTATACCTGTAATTGGCATAATACCTATATTCATACCTATATTTTCTAATATGTGAGACATGAACATAGCTATAATTCCGATTGCCATAAGAGTGCTGAAGGTATCTTTAGCTGTTCTTGCAATATTTATTCCTTTCCATATAATCAAGAAATAACCTCCCAGTAAAAGGGTGCAACCTATGAAACCAAATTCTTCACCTATTACAGAAAATATAAAATCTGTTGTGTTTTCAGGAACAAAATTTAGATGACTCTGTGTGCCGGCAAGATATCCTTTCCCCAGTATTTGCCCTGAACCTACTGCTATTTGAGATTGAATTATATTCCATCCTGCTCCTGTAGGGTCCTGATGAGCATTAATAAATACTGTTAATCTCTTCCATTGATATTCTTTGAGAAAGAAAGGCATAATTCCCCCACTCAGAATTATTACACCCATTAAATACAGAGGATTTACTCCTGTGCAAAATAACATTGTAAAAACTATTGTAATAAGTACAAGTGATGTCCCCATATCTGGCTGAAGAATAATCAGTAATATTGGAATACCCACATGTAGTCCTATTTTAATAACTACATTGATTTTATTTATTTTTTCTTCATTCAGGGATAAGGTTTTTGCAAGAGTTATTATAATAGCAAGTTTGGCAAGTTCTGAAGGCTGAAATCTTCCAAGGCTTCCAAGTGTAATCCAGCTCTGGGCACCTCTTATATTATCACCTTTTAAAAGTACGAATATAAGCAGTAGAATGGTAAAAATATAGATGTGCCATCTTGATTTACCCCAGAAATCATAATCTATAGTTATCATAAAAGACATGGATATTATGCCTATAAAGAAAAAAATTATCTGTCTTCTTACTTCAGTAGGTATACCTTCTCCTTTGAAACTTGCACTATAAATCATAATTATACCAAAAATTATTATACTCAGAACAGTTATTATAAGTATGAAATCAATATTTTTTAATTTATTCATGTCTTTGTTGTTTTTTTATATTAAAATAGTTTTTTATTATTTCAGTTCCCAGTGGTACAGCAGTCTTACCCGCATATCCTCCTGCCTGTTCCAGGAATACTGCTATGGCTATTTCAGGATCATCTGAAGGAGCATAGGTTACAAACCAGGTATGATTTTCTCCTGTGGGATTTTCAGGTGTAGCTACATTTTCTGCTGTTCCAGTTTTCCCGGCTATTGCTATTTCCGGTATATTTGCTGCAGTTGATGTCCCTTTAGTTACTGCAAGACGCATACCTTTTTTTATTACTTCCAGATTGGCCGTGTCTACCTGGATATGACGTATATTCTCGGGTTTATATTCAAATATTATATCCCCCTGTTCGGATTCTATTTTTTTTACAAGGTGGGGAGGATTATAAATTCCTCCATTCGCGAGAATTGCTGTGGCTACTGCCATTTGAAGTGGGGTTGTCAATAAATATCCCTGTCCTATAGAAAGGTTTACTGTATCACCTACATACCATTTTTCTCCTATTGTTTTTTCTTTCCATTCACTTGTAGGTAGAAGACCTGCACTCTCTCCAGGTAATTCTATTCCTGTGAGGAGGCCAATATTAAATTCTCTGGCATAAGTCTGAATTTTTTTAAGGCCTAATTCCAGGCCAAGCTGATAATAAACAATATCACAGGATTCTGCTATAGAGTTTGTGAAATCTATTTTCCCATGGCCTGTTCTGAGATCACAGTTAAAAATTTTGTCTTCTACTTTTATGTAGCCTGAGCAATAAAAAGGTGTCCATGGACTTGTCCTGTGTTCCTGAAGTGCTGCAGAGGCAGTTATGATTTTAAATGTTGAAGCAGGAGGATAAAGGCCTGCTATAGAACGATTAAATAGAGGATGCCATGGATTTTTTATGAGTTCTTTGTAATCTTTTTCCGATATACCTGTGGAAAATAGATTTGGATTAAAATCAGGTTTACTGCACATTGCCAGTAATTCTCCTGTTTTGACAGAAAGAACCACGACTGCACCGGCTTTAGTTTTACCCTGTTCTCCTGCAAGTTTCTTGAGTATAAGGTCAAGTTCATTCTCACATATCCTCTGAATATCTATGTCCAGGGTAATATATATATTATTACCTGAAATAGGTATGGTCTCTCCTATAATCTTTACCAGATTTCCATTAGCATTTACTTCTATTTCTTTGATGCCTTCTTTACCTCTAAGAGTAGAATTATAGTAAAGTTCAAGTCCATCTTTACCTATTATTTCCCAGGGTTGATAATTTTCATCTTTAAGTTTCTCCAGTTCTTTATCAGTTACCAGACCCACATAGCCGAGAATATGAGATGCAAGATTTTTTTGTGGATAATTTCTTATTGGTTCTGTTTCTATATATACTCCAGGGATTTCTGCGAGAATTTCAGAAATTTCTGCTACTGTTTGAATACTGAGGTCATGTTTTATTTCCATCGGGGTAAACATTGGATAGGGTGAACATTCTATTTTTTCTTTTATTTCCTTTCTACTCATAGAGAGAGCCTTCTCAAGTATTGAAAGGGTTTTTTCTTCATTTTTTAATTCTGCAGGGTTTATTGTAAGCATGAAAGAAGCTCTGTTATTAATTAATATTTTGCCATTACGATCATATATTATTCCCCGGGAAGCTCTTGTAAAGGTTCTTCTCAGAATATTTTTTTCGGATTTTTCGAGGAATTTCTGCCCCTTCAGTATTTGAAGCTGAAAAAGTCTTACAGAAAGGCCTATAAAAATTACTATTACTATTATTTTGAAGATAATTTCATTTCTTTTACTCATAACTGTAGCGATTTTTCCCTGGATTGAAGATACGCCACAACCTGACGAAAAATATTAAAAATAAAGGTGTAAAGATCATATTAACAAATATCTGAAGAGCTATTTTGCTAATAAAATTTGGAGGTAAGACTCTTTGGGTACTCAGGGCAAAATAAAAGAGCAGATGTCCTGCTTCATTTATTAATGTGTTTGCAAATATAAGAGAGAGAACCAATAAAAAACCTGAATCCCGGAAGGTTTCTTTGAATGTACCTGTTAAAAATCCTGCAGAGGTTTTACTTATAGAAGATATACCCATACTTTTAAATGATAGGAGATCTTGAATTATGCCAGCTATAAAACCAAAGCCAGTACCACTTAATTCCCCTGCTTTCAGGCTAAAACAGGTTACAACTATAAGGTTGAGATCAGGAATGACACCCCATAAAGGCCATCTGGGCAGAAAAGTCGTCTGTATAATATTACATAAAACCAGAACTGAAAGACTTATAAATAAAAACATAATTTCAGATTCCTCCCCGGGAATTTTCTATAAGAGGATCTTCGGGTTTTATAATTAGAATATTTTCCAGTGCCCCAATTTTTACTGATAGAGCTATCTCGGCTGTTTGAAACAATTTATCATTGCTTGGATATATATTAATAATCTTACCTATTACAAGCCCTTTAGGATATATCATACCCATGCCAGAAGTAATTACTGTATAACCTGTCTTTATTTCCGAATCGGAAGTTATATATTTCATTTCACAGGTATTCCCTGTTCCATAGACAATTCCATTATCTCTTGTTTCTCTTATAGTGGCAGGCACAGCACTTTCGGAATCTGTAATCAACATGACTTTTGATTTATGTGGTGAAACAACAGCTACCTTCCCTATGAGTCCTCTGTCATCAAGGACAATCATATTTTTACTTATTCCTTCTATATAACCTTTGTCTATTGTAATAGATTTAAACCAGCTATTAGGTTCTCTTCCGATTACCAGAGCCGGCAGAGTATCCATTTGAAGAGTATTCTTAAGGTCAAGTAAGCTCTTAAATTGTTTATTTTCTTCAAAGGCTTCCTTTAAAATTTGATTTTCTCTTGTTAATTTCCCTATTTCTTCTTTGAGTTTTCTATTTTCTTCAATAGTTTCTTTTGATTTTCTCAGTGATGAGATAAAGGTTACTTTTTCTGCAAGTTTATTTACTTTTCTCTGAAGAGGTAAGGTTAGAGACGCGAAAATACCTTCCCCTGGATTGCTTTTTCCCTGTTCTATGGATTTATTTTTATAAAAAACGACTACCAGGGAAAATATTATACATAAAAGAAAAATACTCAGAGCTCTTGTTTTACGTCTGGATCTATATCTCATTAATTGTTACCTTTATAGCAATCAACGGTCAGGGCAGCTCTTAACTATAAGAACTAGAGAGGATAGTAATAAATAAATTATAACACTATTTATCAGTTACTTTCCACTATTCAAAAGCTGACTACTCATAACTGAAAGCTAATCTACTTAAATCTGATATCTTATTTGTTTTTTCTCCTTCATTACCTGTCTGAAGAGTTCATAATTTAAAAAGAGTTCTCCCAGTCCAATTGCCACAGTGGAAATAGGATCTCTTGGAATTCTTACAGTAAGTCCTGTAGTTTCCTCTATTAATTTATCAATGCCTTTTAAGAGAGAGCTACCGCCTGTTAAGACTATTCCGTGTTCCTGGATATCACTCATAAGGTCGGGTGGAGTTTTTTCTATGCCGATTTTTATTATATCCAGCATTTCTCTCAGTGTTTCACTCAAAATTTCTCTGATTTCACCTTCCTGAATTTTTACAGTTTTAGGTAAACCTGTTATGACATCACTGCCTTTAACTCTCATTGACATTTCATCAGGATGAGGATAGGCAGAACCAAGAAATATTTTAATTTCTTCTGCTGTATTGTTTCCTATAGCAATATTATACTGCTGTCTCATAAAATCTATAATTTTCTCTGTGAGTCTATCTCCCGCTACCTTCAGCTTTTCATTTACAATACTTCCACCCATAGAGATTACAGCTATTTGAGTGGTTCCTCCTCCTATATCTATTATCATATTACCTGTAGGATCAAGTACGTGAAGGCCAGAACCTATTGCAGCAGCAAGTGGTTGTTCCAGAGTATATACTTCTCTTGCTCCTGACTGGCTTAATGCTTCAATTACTGCTTTTTCTTCCACAGGACTTGATCTGGAGGGAAGACCTATTATAACTTTAGGGCCTATAAGTGAATTTTTTCTGTCCAATCTTCTCAGGATAAGGCTGAGCATTTCTGTTGTGGCCTCAAAATCACATATAACTCCTTCTTTTAAAGGCCTTATAATATCTATATGTGGAGGCACTCTTCCTTCCATATGTTTTGCTTCATAACCTATAGCCAGTATCTTCTCTTCCTGTCTGTCTATCGCTATGTAAGTAGGTTCACATAGCTTTATACCCTTTCCTTTAATATATATGGGGGTATTGGCTGTACCGAGATCAATAGCAATATTATTGGAGAAAAAATCTACTATATCATTAATAAAGGAAAGATTCATGTGATCAACCCCAAAGACCCAGTTCTATCAGTATACTATAAAGTGTTACCAGGGGTAATCCTACTACATTATAGTAACAACCATCAATTTTTTCAATCAGCAGAGCACCCCGTCCCTGTATCCCGTAAGATCCTGCTTTATCCAGGGGTTCTCCTGTTTCTACATACCACTCTATTTCCAGGGAAGATAAATCCCTGAATTGTACACTTGTTTCTACACATCTGGTGATTTTTTTCTGTGATTTATTGTCTATAACTGATAGGCCACTGCAGACAGTATGTGTTTTTCCACTCAACCGGGAAAGCATATCTTTTGCATCTTCTTTTGAAGATGGCTTTCCCAGAATATATTTATCCACAACTACTATAGTGTCACAACCGATAACAATACAGTCTTCTTCAGGAGATAATGTAATTGATTTTGCTTTCTCTGTAGCATTATAACAGCATAATTCCCGGGGGTCAAGTAGGGGCACAGGGCACTGTGCCACTACTTTTTGTTCAATCTCAGTCCATGAACTGACCCGGACTTCAAAGTTTATACCGATAAGTTTTAAAAGTTCCTGTCTTCTCGGTGAACCGGACGCAAGTATTATCCTCTTCAAGGTTTTTACTCTCTGAATAAATAAGATATAATTAGAAGTTCTAAAAAAGTTATGTCCGAAAGCTTCACTATATGGGAAATATGCAACAAAATCCCTGTGAAGCAGGAAAATAAGTTACACTAATTGTTGTCTCTTTTCCGGGTACCTTCTTCTGCAATTCACATTTGACGGCATATCTTTTGCTCCAGAGCCCGGACAGGGACAGGTGTATATGTTTTTTGGATACTTATTTACCTGTCTCGGTACTTAGACTATGTATTTTCTCATAGCTTCTTTATCAATAAGTTTTCCATGGCTTATGATATGTAAAGGTTCTCTGTGATACATAATAGCTTCATAAATACTCTTTGCATCGAGTATTACAAGATGTGCTGCATTGCCTTCCTTAAGACCGAAGTCCTTTACATTCATAGCTTTTCCGGCATCTATTGTAACCATATCGTAAATCTTTTCCATTTCCTTATAGGTTGTCATCCAGAGGAGATGGACATTTAAAAAAGCTACTTCCAGCATATTGTTCTGTCCGAAGGGATAATAGGCATCTACAATATCATCCTGCCCCAGGATAACAAGACATTTTTCTTCAAGGAGTTCTTTTACCTTTGCATGAAGGGGCCCTGTATGGGGATCACTTACAACGCCCATTCCAGCCTGTTTAAGTAGAGCAGCTATTTTCTTGAAATATGGGCCCGGATAGAGTGCCATAGCTCTTGCATGGTGGGCAAGGGATCGGCCGAAACGTTTTTCTTTTATAGTGGCTACAGCGAGTTTTTCAAGGGTTCTAAGCCCCGGATCTCCTGCATCATCTACGAGCATGGATATATCTTTATCATATTTTTTAGCTATTTTCATCATAGCGTCAATGTGGGACTGTTCATCTGCTTCTGTAAATTCTATCCAGGGAATACCTCCCACTACATCTGCTCCCATTTTCATGGCCTGGTCTATTAATTTTTCCGTTCCCGGTTCTCTTACGACTCCATCCTGAGGAAAAGCCACTACCTGAATATCCACAATATCTTTAAATTCCTTCTTTGCCTGAAGAAGTGCTTCTATACCTATGAGTTTTGCTTTTGAATCCACATCGGCAAAGGCCCGGATATGAGTATTTCCGTTAAGAGCTGCCAATGCAAGGGCTTTTCTTACATTTTTAATAATCCAGTCTACTGCATATTTTTCCTTCACTCTTGCTGCAAGTTCAATTGCTGTCATAGCTGCCCCCATATCTGAACCGTGATAGGATTTCAGTGCTTCTTCATCCATCATCTGAAGGGTATATACTTTACAGAGATGAAGATGAGCATTACAGAAAGATTCTGTTACCAGTTTTCCATCTGCCTCTATTTCTTTTTTTGTTTTGTCTTTAATGTTTTTCTTGATTTTTTGAATTTTACCGTCTTTAATTCCTATATCCTGTGTTTCCTTATTGCCTCTCAAGAGTGCATTCCTGATTATGAGATCCATAAAAATAATTCCTCCTTATGCTTAATTTGTCAATTAATAATATCAGATTTTTTATCTCTGTCAATATAGATTGTATTTTTTAAACCCCCATCATACTTTATTATGAAAAAGAACAAATTAACTTTTCTTGTTTCGCCGTAATATCTTTTCTCCAGATTACCAGACAGACAATTTACTACAGGGGATGATTGAATGGTATTAATAGTGATTATAACAGTATAAGATAGGAAAAGCAATATAAGAGTTTTGAGATTGCAATTTCGCAAATGCTGAATTATAATATGTAAGAGGTTAGAAGAAGTATAGGATGACAGGTGATAGGAGAGGAGATTGTTATGGAGAGAGATGAAGCCTATAAATTACTTTTAGAATATGTAAAAACAGATTATCTTGTAAAACATTGTCTGGCTACAGAAGCTATAATGAGAGCCCTTGCTGAGAAATTTGGTGAAGATGTTGAAAAATGGGGTATTGCCGGCTTGCTTCATGATTTGGATTTTGACCTTACTGAACATGAGCCTTCTAAACATACCATTATTACTGAAGAATTACTGCAGGCAAGAGGCTTTGATGAGGAGAGTATAAATGCCATAAAAGCTCATAATGCAGAAGAAACAGGTTCTGAAAGAAAAAGTGTTTTTGATCATGCTTTAACTGCTGCAGAATCTGTTACGGGTCTTATAGTTGCTACTGCTCTCGTCCAGCCTGATAAGAAGCTTTCCAGTGTAAAGCCGGAATCTGTAATAAAGAGAATGAAGAAAAAGGATTTTGCAAGAAAGGTCAGCAGGGAAAGAATACAGGACTGTCAGGGGACAGGACTGTCGCTTGAAGAATTTGTAGAATTGTCGGTCCAAGCTATGCAGAAGATCAGCAATGAACTGGGGCTTTAATTGAACTCCTCTGAAGTAAAACATTCTTCGCACTGTAACAGGTGAAAAAGTATCCATATGGGTATGTGTAATGTTTTAAGTTTTTGGGAGACTCCTTTACCTGGAGCGGTACTGAGTAAAAGTTTATTATGAAGGGATAGAGCCCGTTCCGAAGAATTTATGAAGGGTAATCGACTATCAGGTACTTTGTAAATTCTTATGTATTCACAAATGAAAGCCCTGTCTATAGATAAAAAATTAAGTAACTTATTAATCTCCAGCCAGATAGAAGGCATTCTTTACAGTGTTTTTGAGAGAGCTATTAATTTAAAAACTTCTTCCGGGGAACTTATATCGGTAGTTTCACGGGAGAATTTTAATGGTCCCAATACTGTTGTGGTATCAGAAAGGTTTAATCTCTCAGAATTATTCCTCAATCCTGGAAGTTCAGTTATTTCCTCTAAAAATGGACTATATTTCGAAGAAGGTCTTTTTATAGGCTTTGATTGTGCTATTCCCTGGGAATATAGTCTTTCACAGATAGAAATAAATCCCTTACAGCTAAGGAAAAATCTTCTTTATTTTGCATCTTTTTTCCCAGGGAATAATCTTTTATGTCCTGAAGAATTTATAAGAGATAATTTTTTATCTTTTCAAAATCTTGCCTCTGCCTCTTTCTTATCGGAAAATGTTATCGCATTTTTTAACGCTATAAAGGATAATAACAGAGGAAGGATAAAAACTTCCCTTGGTAGAATTATAGGTTCAGGGGAAGGGCTTACACCGGCAGGTGATGATTTTATAGTTGGTCTTCTGGGAGTCCTTTATTCTTTCAGTATATGGAATGAATTTAAAGATAAAGCAAATAATATACTCTCAGTGATAAAAGAAGAGATAGATATAGAAAGAACAAATTTTATCAGTTCTCGCTTTCTTTCTTTTTCTCTGGAAGGTAGATTTTCACAACCTGTTTTTGAGTTTCTGGATCTTTTGTTTTCGTGTGACGACTTCAGAGATGATAGATCTTTAAGAAATATTTTATCGTACGGTGCAAGTTCGGGTAATGTTATAGCCCTTGGGATATTATCCGGTTCCTGGTTATTATTGATGAATAGCGAGCAGTGATTGGCGGTAATCTTCTCTCATCTCTCATCTATTTTAGAAAGGAGTAATTTTATGGCTGTAAAAAATATCGTAAAAAAGAACAGATATCTTGATTCTGTCCTTTTAATGCTGATTTCAAATCAGATTAAAGAACTTGATGGCATAGTGAAGGCTTCTGTTATGATGGGTACAGATAATAACAGGGCATTACTGGAAGGAGACGGATTGCTTCTCAGTGAAGGGAAAGAGGCAGGAGCTAATGATCTCTTAATTGCTTTATTAGTTAAAGATAATGCAGACCTGGAGGTAATTCTGGAGGAAATAGAAAAACTTCTTTCTCAGAAAAAAAAGGTTTCAGAAGAAAAAGGTTCTCTTATTCCGAAATCTATGGAATCTGCTCTGAGTATAATGTCAGAGGCCAATATGGTCGTTATTTCTCTTCCCGGCGATTATGCCAGATGGGAAGCGGAAAAAGCCCTCATGAAGGGGCTTCATGTTATGCTTTTCAGTGATAATGTATCTGTGGAAGACGAGATTGAACTTAAGACCCTTGCAAGAGAAAAAGGGCTTCTCCTTATGGGGCCTGACTGTGGAACATCCATTATAAATAATGTGGCTCTCGGATTTGCAAATATCGTTAATAAAGGCAATATTGGAATTGTGGGCGCTTCAGGAACGGGCATTCAGGAAGTAACATCTCTTATAACCAATGCCGGTTGCGGTATAACCCAGGCAATAGGAACAGGAGGAAGGGATCTCTCTGCCAGAGTGGGAGGTCTTACCATGACAGGTGCTTTAGAAGCCCTCATAGAAGATAAAAAAACAGAGATAATATTATTGATTTCAAAACCACCCTCTCCTCAGGTGGAAGATAAGATTTTAGATATTCTGGAAGGCTGTCCCAAACCTTTTATAATAAATTTCCTGGGAGGGGATGTGGAAAAAAGTAAAAGAAGAGGTTATAAGGTGGCAAAAACTCTTGAAGAAGCCGCCTATATGGCAGTGGCTTTCGTAAAGAAAGAAGATTATAAAAAGATAGAATTTAATTATCCTCTTCATGAGATAAAATCTCTGGTAGAAAAAGAATGGAGTAAATTTTCAAAGGATCAGAAATATATAAGAGGACTTTATTCTGGTGGTTCAGTCTGTGAAGAAGCCAATATAGTCCTTGATGACCTGGGTATACTGATAAATTCCAATGCACCCATAAGAGAGGAATTAAAATTAAAGAACAGTAAGAAAAGTGTGGAACATAGCTTTGTAGATATGGGAGATGATGAATTTACAAGGGGTGTACCTCATCCCATGATAGATTTTACACTGAGGAAGGAACGTATAATAGAGGAAGCAAAAGATCCGGAATGTGCTGTAATACTTATGGATGTAGTTCTGGGACTGGGTGTTCATGAGAACCCTGCAGAAGAAATTGCTTCTGCCGTGGTGAAAGCTAAAAAGATTGCAGAAGAAGAGGGAAGATATCTGTCTGTGGTAGTTTCTATTACGGGCACATCAAAAGATCCTCAGAATAGAGATAGACAGAAGAAGATTCTCCATGAGGCCGGTGTAATTGTTATGCCCACAAATGCCCAGGCAGCGAGGTTTTCTGCACTGGTAGTCAGACGTGAATCGTGAAATATGAGACGATGCCACGTCTCACGTCTCACGTCTCACGATTTTATAAATGGAAGGTGATACAAAATGTCAAAAATCAGTGATATCTTTGAAAAAGAAATGAAAGTTATTAATATGGGGCTTGAAAGTTTCCGTTCTTCCATGGAACATCAGCATGTAAAGGTACTGCAGGTGGACTGGAAACCTCCTGCAGGAGGTAATAAAAAATTAATTTCCGCTCTTTTGAAATTGAAAAAAATATCGGAAGAAGCCAACAAAGAAGGTGTTGAAAGGATAATAAATTCTCAACCGGTTCTTATGGATGTAAAGAAGGCAATTGATGTTATTCCCGGTATGCATAAGAAGATGCTTCTTCATGCAGGTCCTCCAATAACATGGGAGAGGATGTGCGGACCTGTAAGGGGGGCCTGTATGGGTGCGCTTATTTATGAAGAAATAGCTGAGAATCCAGAGAAAGCGGAAAGAATACTCTCGAGAGGAGAAATAGAATTTTCCCCCTGTCATCATCACAGTGCAGTGGGACCTATGGCAGGTATTGTTTCGTCATCTATGTATGTTTACTGTATAGAGAATAAGACCTTTAAAAACAAGTCCTATTCAACCCTTAATGAAGGTCTCGGAAAGGCTTTGAGGTTTGGTTCCTATGATAAAGACGTTATAGAAAGGCTTAAATGGATGGAACAGGTTCTTGGCCCTGCTTTACAGAAAGCAGTGAGACTTTCAGGAGGAATAAATGTAAAAAATCTCACTGCCCAGGCACTTCAGATGGGTGATGAGTGTCATAACAGAAATATAGCAGCAAGTAATCTGTTTTTAAAAGAACTTACTCCTTATCTTCTTAAAACAGATCTTTCTAAAGAAATTATACTGAAAGTTTTCCAGTTTATAACGGGAAATGTTCATAGTTTTCTCAATATGTCTATGGCGGCATGTAAATCTTCAACAGATACAATACTGGGGCTTAAAAATAGTACCCTTTTATCTGCTATGGCACGAAACGGGACAGATATAGGAATACGTATAGCAGGACTTGGAGAACGATGGTTTACTGCTCCTGCAGGGGAACCGAAGGGACTTTATTTCCCGGGTTATACGAGGGTGGATTTGCTATGGCTGCAGCACCTGCCATAGTAAAATTTGTGGGAGGTTCCCCTTCTGATGCCATCAAATTTACCAGTGAAATGTATGAAATAACTGTAGCAGAACACAGAGATTATCAGATACCGGGACTGGACTTCCGTGGAACCCCTGTGGGAGTTGACCTCTGTAAAGTGATAGAAAAAGGTATAACACCTATTATAAATACAGGTATAGCTCATAAGAATCCCGGAGTGGGACAGGTGGGAGCAGGAATATTATATGCTCCTGTGAAGTGTTTTGAAGATGCTATGGAAGCGTTTATGAGTGAGAAGTGAGAAGTGAGAAGTGAGCAGTGTAAAGAAGTGAAAAGTGAAAAGCATGGTTCATGTAATTTAATTACTATTACATTATCGTTTCACGCTTCACGTTTCACCTCTAACCTCTCATCTCTCACTATAAAGGAGAGACCGGATTATGCCCTTAGAAGCGGGTACCAAACTGGCAGGTCGTTATGAAATACAGCAAACTCTGGGGCAGGGTGGAATGGGTTCAGTTTATCTGGTGAAGGATCTCAAGTTCTCAGAAAAATACTGGGCTATTAAAGAACTTTATAATCCTTTTCAGGATCCTGTTTCCAGAGAAAATGCTGTAAAACAATTTGAACATGAAGCTAATTTACTCGCATCTCTTAAACATCCCGGACTTCCTGTTGTAAGTGATTATTTTGAAGAAGGTGGTAATTATTATTTAATTATGGAATATATAGAGGGGACTTCACTCCTGGATGAAAGTATGAAGGAAATATTTCCTATTACAAAAATTCTGAATATTGCATTAAGGATATGTGATGTTCTTGATTATTTACATACCAGAACACCTGATCCTGTGGTTTTCAGAGATTTAAAACCGGATAATATTATGCTTGCTTCTACCGGTGAGGTAAATTTAATTGATTTCGGTATATCCAAGATTTTTCAGGAAGATACCAGAACAGGTACTTTTATTCAGGGAGCAGGCACTTCCGGCTATGCTCCCCCTGAACAGTATACATCCGGCACAGATTGCCGTACTGATATATATTCTTTAGGTGCCACTCTTTATGCTCTCATTACGGGACAGGTACCTCCTGATGCTATGAGTATGCTTCTTTCCGGAGAGAGGTTAGTTCTGCCTACAGAACTGAATATGGAAGTTACTCTGGAACTGGAAGGTATACTCTTAAAGTCTATGAACCTTAAAAAAGAAAAGCGTTATAATGATATAAAAGAGATGAGGGAAGCACTGCGAATATGCCTTGAAAATTATAAAGGTTCAGGTGGAGAAGGAAGTACAAAAAAAATATTAAATCCCACCTCTTTTTTAACAGCAAAAACTCTCATCAGTTTTTCTTCAAGACTTACAAAAAAAATCACAGATCTTAGAGATTTTCTTGAACACCCGGATAGAGGTGGATTAAGAAGAGAGTTTTTATTTATTTTTTTTATTATTCTTCTGACAGTTTCACTGGGAGTATATCTTTTATATATTAATTCCTTTTCAAAGAAGCCTCTGGAAGTAGCTCCATCTGAAATGGTTTATGTGCCTGAAGGAAAATTTTTTATGGGTAAAGAGAAAAAGGAAGTTTTTGTTTCTGCTTTTTATATAGATAAATTTGAAGTCTCCAATAGAGATTATAAAAAGTTCTTAGATGTTACAGGATACAATGAACCCTTACTATCTGATAAAATGGCAAAAGAATATAATACCTGGAGTGAAGAACAGAAGGAAATTGCAAAAAAATATATCTGGATGAATGGTAACTTTCCTGAAGGAAGAGAGGATTATCCTGTAGTTCTGGTAGGCTGGGAAGATGCCAGAACTTATGCCAGATGGGCCGGTAAACGCCTTCCTACAGAAGCTGAATGGGAAAAGGCCTGTCGTGGTACTGATGGTAGACTATGGCCATGGGGTAATAAGTGGGATGAAAAAAAATGTAATACTGCTTATGGAAACATAAATGATCTGATCCCGGTAGATAGCTATCCATATGGTATCAGTCCCTATGGAATAATTAATATGATAGGAAATGTATGGGAGTGGACAGATGATTTCACCACTGATGGCGTTATAGTAAAAGGAGGAGCCTGGACTGCTCCGGCTGATCAATTAGATGTTTATTCTTATACTCAAAGAAAACTCAATCCCCTTGAAAAAACTTTTCATTTAGGTTTTAGATGTTGTAAATCTATAGAGTGATTTTTTATTTTTTTGTAGGAGTTTCTATTAAATCGTCGAATTTTATAGGAGTTTCTATTAAATCGTCGAATTTAGAAATTCTCTTTTATTTATGAACCAGAAGAAGGAGTTGTTCTATGCAGGAGATTCAATATCATATCTCCTTAAAGAAGGGTGATATAGGTCCTTATGTCATTCTTACAGGAGATCCCGGGAGAGTACCTTTTATTGCTAAATATTTTGATCATGCTGAAAAAGTAGCTCAAAATCGTGAATATGTTACTTATACCGGTACTGTAGGGGGTATAAAAATTTCAGCTGTATCTACTGGAATAGGCTGTCCTTCCACTGCTATTTGTATTGAAGAATTGTCCAGGATAGGAGCAAATACTTTTATAAGGGTAGGTACTGCAGGATCTCTTCAGGAAAGTGTAAAATATGGTGATCTGGTAATTTCAACAGGCACCGTAAGGGAGGAAGGTACCACAAGACAGTATATACCAGTTAATTATCCAGCTGTTCCCGATTATGAAACCTTGTCAGCACTTGTAGAATCTACAAAAAAGCTGGGATATAGTTATCATTACGGTATTACTCATTGTAAGGATGCTTTTTATTCTGAAATTAATCAGGGACTTCCTATGGATGAAGAAAATAGTAAAATATGGACTTACTGGAGAAAATCAAATGTCCTTGCCACATCTATGGAAGCTGCTGCTATTTTTGTTCTTGCTTCTCTTAAAAAGCTTCGGTCCGGTGAAGTACTTGCAGTGATAGGACTTACTTATGATGAAAAACCTGTTTCAAATATTTTACAGAAAGATGTTGTTGTTGAGCATGCTATTAAAACTGCTATAGAAGCCATTAAACTTTTACATCTTAAAGATACAAAAAAGATTACAAAAAACCATAATTAAATGAGTTTGTTGTTAGTTCGCTTATTGACTAATAAATTTTTTTTGATATAATATTCTTACCAGACCAGGGTTGTAATCTGCGGGTAATAAGTCCCGGAAGGCCCCCACTATATATTTAGTGGAAGTTTATTATTCAGTGCTTGGGTGTCGCTTTTTTCTTTTTATTGTAAGATTACGAGAGAGGTAAAGTCTGAGGGAACCCTGTATTTTACAATAAATTAGGATTGCCACTTTTAAACTCTCTTTATTTGCCAGGAAAAAGGAGATCCATTAAGCACAGTAGTCCAGGAAAAAGGAGGGAAATTAAAGGTGGACAAGACTAAAGATTTTGTTGATAGGACTTTAGTCTGCAAGGATTGTAAGGTTGATTTTGTGTTTACTTCAGGTGAACAGAGGTTTTATTCTGAAAAAGGATTTGAGAATGAACCGGGTCGTTGCCCTGACTGCCGCCTTGCCAGAAAAAGAAAAGGTTCTAAAAAAGAGCTTCACAGCACAACCTGTGCACAGTGTGGAGTTGAAACCCAGGTACCTTTTGAACCCAAGGAGGGTCGTCCTGTTTATTGCAGGGAATGCTATAAGGAACATGCTAAAAAAGCAGGCTAATCCTTATTAAATAAAGGTAGAAAGAGTCTGGAATTTTCCAGACTCTTTTAGTTTTTTAAATCAAAAAGTCGGTATACCCGACTTTTTGATTTTATTTGATTTTTAGAACTTTACACCACCGAGTATCTGAACTCCGTGTCTATTTAGACCCGGTATAATTTCCACATTGACACCATTTATATCAATACTTTCTGACTGTTCATGTATCAGAATATAGGATGCTTCGAATACAATATGCTCTGTCTGAATACCGGCACCTACTCGGAATATAAAATTGGTATCAGAATCCAGACCTGTTATATTTATCTGCTGTCCATGGCTATCAGTATAGACAAAATCACCATAGTAGGTTGTAATTCCACCGGCATGGATACCTATATAAAATTTTTCTTTTGTTGGGAATATATTAACTCCACCCATATAATAGAGGTTTGTCATTTTTCCGCCTCTGAACTGCTCCACATAGGTGGGTTCTATACCTGTATATGTTTCTTCTGCATTGTAGAAAAATCCAATTACACCGTCTACATCAATATAATCAGTGCTGTATACTACTACATCACCTTCAAGGGTGAAGCCATTTCTACCGGGATAGGTGTATGTTGTATCACCTATTGTGAAATCTTTATCGGGTATAATTGTAACACCGGCTTTTATTGAGATTGCTCCAGCTTTTCTACCACCTTTACTACTGCTTTCTTCGGCCATTACTACTGTTGCAAAAAACATTGATATTACAAGAATTAAAGCTATTAAAATTGCAAACTTTTTCATAAATCGTACTCCTTTTACTAAACTTATATAATTTCCTCCCTATTACAGGGATTTTTATTTGTTAATGAGGATTAGTCCTCGTAGAAAATATTGTAAGGCTTTCTATATACTTCCCCCTTTCCTTTAAACTTTAACTTCAAGAGCATTCTTCTAAAATAAAATTCTACAATAATTGATGAATATATTTCAACAAGAGATTTATTACTCCTTCCTGAAAGATAAAATTATTTTATTACTTTTATTGTAATTCTATTCATAGTTACTCCTGTAATTTCTATTTTTATTCCCTGGATTTTTTGAATTTCATGTACCAGTGCTTCAGATGTTCCATTATATTCTACATCTATTATGGCTATTGAATTTTCAAAAGTTCTTGGATATATCTTACCTCCCGCATCAGGAATAGTTTTTAGGAATTCTATTATTTTGTCTCTTTCAGTAAAGGAGCAATTTTCTACTATTATTTGAGTGGCTCTTCTTCCTTTTTCAGCAGTTATATAACCCATGGGTATTTCCCATATAAGATCATCTGCTATTTTCTTTGATATATTTTCTATGGCTCTTATTCCCGCTGCCTCCCTGGACAGGCTTGTACCTTCGGCTTTTAATTTCCTGGAGAATAATAATTGAGCCGTATCAGTTACTATGACTTTTATATCACACCTGGCTTCACAGACAATCTGGCTATTTTCTCCGCTTTTCTGCTCTGATATAAATATTGTTTCTACTTTACCTGCCACTGTTACATCACAGGCAAATCTTTTTCCCAGGGTGGCTGCTGCTGCTTCATCGCCGCTTATGGCTTTTTTTGCTTCATCACTTTCTCTTATTGTATCCACCTGGCCCGGATCTATAACATGATAATGAGAGTCAGTTAATTGTGTGTTTATCTGACTTTCCATTTCCGATACAAAAGTTGGCTTCTCCAGATTTATTTCTTCTACCAGAACCATTATTCTGGGATTACCAAAGTTAATCCAGGATATCTCACTGTCTATCTGTTTCTGGGAAAGCTGTACCGGTTTTGTAGGAGCAGTTTCTTTATAAGCACTGCTCTGACACTTTGCCGGGACAAGGCTTTTACCATTTTGATTCCCAAATTCTGCTTCTCCACTGATTACAGTAAGAGTTGTATAAAAATTTTCCTTATTATCTTTATTGACTCTCATGGCAATTTCAGTACCTCTTACAGCACAGGTGCCTGTAGGGCTTTTTACTTCAAATACCGGTGTAGTTCCTTCGTTAGTGGGTCTTATTTTAGACCATATGGTTCCTGTTATAAGTTCTATTATTCCTACCTGACTTTTTTGTATTTCCTCTTTCTTATTTATAGCTATAGTTGTAGAAGAGTCTAATTTCATCTGAGTACCATCATTGAAGATTATCATAGCTTTCGAGTCTTCAAGGGTTTTAATCTGACTGCCATAATTTAATTCCATACCCTTGTAAGCCTGTTCCCATTTTCCCTGACTTTTGGCCTGTACATTATTTACTATTGACAGGATTGATGCAGCAGGTTTTTCCTGTGCAGGGATTGACGATGTCATTATTATTCCTGTTAAACATGCTATTAAAGATATAATTATTATTACAGATTTAACTTTTTTCATGAAAACCTCTCCTTTTTAAGAAATTTTCTTAATACTGAAAAAGATATTCTCAAAATAATAAAAAAATCCTTTATTTTTGATAAATTTATAAGTATAATTATAATATAGAGAGGTATTCTTGACAAAAATAAGAATATTAGCTTATATTAGATTTTATCAACATAAGGAGTGCTATTATGAAAAAAAGAAGTATATTTATTTTATCTATGTTGCTTTTACTTCTTCCTTTTGTGTTAAAGAGTGAACCGGGACAGGGTGTAGATCTGAGAGTACTTGCCATATCTTCCTTTGATATTATTCCTGATAATTTACAGGAGCGAACTTTTGGTACAGGCTTTGCTGATACAGTTATTACTAAATTATCAACAATAGAAGGCCTTCGTCTTATTGAGAGAACTCAACTTGAAAGAGCAAAAAAGAGACTTGGCCTTGGTTTAGAGGAAGTGATTACAGAAGAGCTGGCATTCAAGCTTGGTGAGATGCTTGATGCTGATATAGTTATACTGGGAAGTATTCAGACTTCCAGAGATAGATTTAAGGTTTCTACAAAAACTCTTGATATGGAAACAAAAGAGGTTAAGGTATTTACAAGTGAACCAATTTCTATGGTAGAAGGTATAAAAGGTATAGAAAATGATATAGAACCATTGAATATAGTTCACAATCAAATAGCTATGAATATTACAGGTGAAATGGGTGTGAAATTGGATGAGAAACAGGTGGAAATTGTAAAAAAAGATTATACTAATTCAGGTTCAGCTTATATATCTTATGCCAGGGGACGAGATTTTTATGTTAAATATACTTTATCTGATAATGATAAGGCCATAGAATTTTTTACAAAGGCTATAGAGTCTGACCCCAATTATGCCCTGGCTTATGCCAGTCTTGGTGATTCTTATGCTCAGAAAGTAGGACTTTCTCAGGGAAAAAATCTGGATTTTCTCGAGAAATCTATAGAAGTAAGTGAGAAAGCTCTTGAAGTGGATCCCAAACTTCCCGAAGGATATAAATCCCTTGGTCTGGCTTATACTTATAAAGGTTTTTTTATGCGTGATGAAGATGCTCTTTCTTCTGCAATAGAACATTATGAAAAAGCACTGCTTTTTAATCCTTATTATGTGGATGTTCATCTTAATCTTGGGAGGATATATCTGACAAAAGGTAATATTAATAAGGCTTTGTCAATGTGTCAGAGAGCTATTGAACTGGATTATGGCTATTCTCTTGGCCATATTTACATAGGACTTGTATACAGGGATATGAAAGAATACAAAAAAGCTTTAGGAGAATTTTTGAAAGCTCTAGATATAGAGAAAGAAATGAAAACACCTGAAAGCAGTATTGCTTTAAATGCTCATGTTTTAAGTGGTATGACTTATGTTGAATTGAATAATTTTGATAAAGCTTTAGCCGAATATGACCTGGCCATCAAAATAGATCCGGACTATCCGCCTTCTCATGCCGGACTTGGTGCCTTGTATTATAAAAAAAGAGATAAAACTAAAGCAAAAGAAGAATTCGAACTTTACCTGAAACTGGCTCCTGATGGAGAATTTGTGGAAAGTGTAAAGAAAATGCTGGATGAGATTGAGTAATGGGTTTTTTAAAAAAAAGCAGGTATAATAAAAAACAAAACGAATTATTAGATTTCTTTTATACTGAGAAATCTTATTTTTTTAAGGAAAGGAAGTTAATATATGATTACCAAAAAAATTAAAACAATGATGTTCATAGATTGGGATATGTGGGAGGTTCTTACTGCTTTTATGAATTTTTTAGATTCTCCTATAAAATATAAAGGGCAGGAATATAAGATTGAATTTGGTAAAATTATAGCAAAACCTCATTTATGCGGCACAGATGTAAGAGAAGAGGCAGATTTTATAATTGACCGTTGTTCTCATTGGAATGGTTATTACAAGAGCTGGGCCCATACGGCAATGAATTCGGGTATACATTTTGTAAATAACAGTCAGACCAATTCAAACCTTGATAAACAAAACTGTTATGATGTTCTTATAAAAGCCATGCATCCCCGGGACCGCCATCCTGTTACTGTTTTACTCCCTCAATTCAGACCTTATACGGAGGATCAGGTAAGACAGTACTGGTGGCAGCAGGAACAGTCCTTACTTATTGATAATACAAAATATGGTTTTGACCCCCATAGAAGTTATGTAGATTGGGAAAAATTTAATTCTAAAATGAAAAGATCGAAACAGATTTACGATAAGATTACTGAAATAAGGTCTGCCTTTTATGAACAGGGAAATTATTTAAAAGAAGCTGTAGAGAAATATTTCAATAACAAATTTCCTCTGTATATGAAGAAAGCCTTTGGCGGTGGAGGAAGCGATGTGTATAAAATTCAGAGTCTTGAAGAACTTTATGAAAAATATGATGAGACAGGTGGTAAAGTGTTTCATCTCCAGGAAGCTATTGAGAATTACGATATATTTATCCGATGTATGGCAATAGGCCCTCAGGTTCTTCCCATGAAGTACCAACCTGATGCTCCTCTTCATCAACATTATAGTGAAGAAAAAATCAGGATGGATAAGGAAGTTTTTGAAAGACTTTATAATTATGTAACTTATATAAATTCCTATCATCGCTGGACCTATAATTCTTTTGAATGTTTGATAAAAGACAACGTAATTCATCCTATAGATTATGCTAATGCCTGTCCGGACAGTTTCTTCACTTCTCTTCATGCTCATTTCCCGTGGCTCATATGTGCTCTTGTAAGATGGACTACCTTCTGTGCTGTTACTGATGCAGATTTAAGGGTTGATATGGAACAAAAAAGATATCAGAAGGTTCTGAATGATCCTGAGAAATCCCTTCAAGAAAAGTATGAATTCTGTGCTGAATTGAGTAAAGAGTATTTCCAGATGGATAAATTTCAGGAATACTGTGAAGAAAACTTTAGAGGACTTGAGGATAAGATGATAGAGTTTTATGATAGAAATATAGACATTATAATTGCTCGTGCTATTCATTACAGTGATTTTCCAGAGGAAGAACATAAGAATTTTACAAGATATTATAAGGATCTTATGGAGAAGAATTTTCGGGCAAATGCCAGGGAATATCTTACTTCAGTAATGTTTAAGTGAAAAGTGAGAAGTGAAAATACTATTACAGTATGATCTTACTAATTTATATGCATAAAAATTTTCATTATTGTTAAATTATTAGCTTCAGTAAACATAAACCTTTTATGTTTAAAGCCCTCAGCAATCAGCTTAAGGAAAAAGCTGATTGCTGAGGGCTGAAAGCTGAAAGCTAATAATAATTTAAGGAGAAACCTATGGCTAAAAATGTTTAAATAATACTAATCCCTGGACTGAGGAAGAACTTTTAGACTGGTAAAAAACATACTGCCTTTCTTTTTTTAAAAAAATCCATAAAATCTTCTATTGATACACTTTCGAGTCCTGTGCCTTCTATCACTCTTGGAGGCCCTTTTTTTTCTCCTTCTATAATAGTTCCAGCTGGTATATTTTCTGAATGACCCAGAGGATTATAGAAAACTATTCTATTTTTTTCATTGATTCCTTGAATAACTACTTTATGCCATTCGTGATATTCTTCATTTTTTTCTTCTTCCCATAGAAGACTCATTATTATATCACTTTTTCCCTCTTTGAGAGCCTTCAGAATTATTTGTTCATCACTAACTTCCTGTAGTTTTTGTCCGAAAATAGCTTCATGCAGTATATGTAACTCATTATTATTATTCATAAATTTACCTCCCAAGTTAGTATCCATCTCACAAGCCTGTCCCTGTCCGGGCTCTTACCCAAAATCTATGATCCTGTTACAATGAAATCTGTTACTACAGTAATCTACAGTTTTGCATTTATTTAACATTTCTCCTTTGACGGCATATCTTTTGCTCCAGAACCCGAACAGGGACAGATGTATATGTTTTTTGGATATCCTTTTACCTGGATCTGTAATAAGGCAGAGCAGGTAAAGATTTTTTGCTTTTTACCTTTCACGATTCCCATTTTTGGATTATTTTTGATTGATAATAAATTATTCTAATAGATTATAGAAATTCCTCTTTTGATTGTTTAAAGCCCTGAAAATTATATAAATTTTACAGGATAATTTTTCTAAAGGTAGAATTTTGCTTCAGATCTGAGTATTTTGAAAATTATCAAAATTCTTGATAATTCCTTTCAAAGAATGTATAATTGTTTTATAAAATAAAAAAAGAGAAATGTCTTTTTCTTTATTTATAATATTAGTTTAGAATAAATCAATCTGTCAGGAAAAGGGAAGATAAATAATTTTTCTATATATACTTTATTTATTATGCTATAATAATATACATGCACAGGAATTTTTATTATTGTTAAATTATTAGCTTCAGTAAACATAAACCTTTTATGTTTAAAGCTATCAGCAATAAGCTTAAGAAAGCTGAAAGCTGATGACTGAATGCTGATAGTTAATAATAATTTAACTTACGGAGTTAGGAATTATATAGTATATGGATAGAAGAAATAGTAAATCTATGAAACAATGTCCTTTTTGTGGTGAATTTATAATGGTAACTGCCATTAAATGTAGATTTTGTCAGAATTTCTTAGATAATATTCCTCCACAGACGAAATCCTGTATGTTTTGCGGTGAGAACATTGACATTAATGCTTCTATGTGTGAATACTGCGGTGAGTCTTTATTAAAAAAACCTGAATTGAATATCCCCAAAGGTGCAGGTTCCGGCGGATTGAAATCTTCCGGTGATTTAAGAGCTAACCATATAGATAGCGGGTTTGATACTTTTAGATTACCCGATGATGAATCAATAGATTTTGCAACTCACGGTGGTTCTGGTATAATACAGAGATGTAATTATTGTGGTGAACAAATATTGAGTTCAGGTGAGGATTCCTGCCCGTTTTGCGGTAATATGTTTGAAGATAAAGTTAATACTCCTCTTATACCTTCCAGAAAACCATCGAGATATGAGGAAACAGATAGATATTCTATCATAGAATGTCCAGTCTGCGGAGAAGCAAATGATATGTTTGCCAGTAGATGTGTAGCCTGTGATCATATTATAAATGTTCAATTCGGTAAAGGTTTTTCTGATGGGAGTAATTTTTCTCCTGGCCCTGGTAGAAGCAAATCGGATAATAGTGATATTTCGAGATCTGTAGTTACTCCTGATAATTATAGAGAATGTCTTTTGTGTGGAGAAAAAAACTCTATTGATGCCACTATTTGTAAATTATGTCACGAGAGATTTGATTTATCTCAATTTCCTTCTAAATCTGTTAGTCCAAAGAAAGAAGATTTGTTAGAATTTGCCAGAAAAAGGGATGGGAGCTCTTTTTCTAATGTTTCCAAAAGAACCAGAGATTTAAAACTTCAGGAAGCGCAAAAAATTTGTCCTCTCTGTGGAGAAAAAAATCCTTTGTCTGCTACTTATTGTAAATTATGCTGTGAAGAAATTAAAGATACTTCTGTTCAGGATATACCATCTGGCAAGGTACCTGTTAGAAAAATATCTGTTCAAGAAATATCTGCTGAGAAAATGACTGTTGGAGAAAAATTATCGCAGGATCTTCCCAGGATAACCGGTGTATATAGTGATAAAGAAAAGTATATTAAACCAAAAGAAGTAAAAAAATCTGTATTGACAGGTGACCTTCAGAGAGAATGTCTTTTGTGCGGTGAGAAAAATCCTTCAACAGCATTGAAATGCAGGATATGTAATGAAATATTTGAAACTGATGAAGAGGTGCCTTCCAGAAATGTTGCAGAATTAGAAGATGATTATAGGAAAGCTCAGTTGCCGGAGATGTCAAAAATAGAAAAGTCTGATGTGGATATACCTAAACCTGCCAGGAAAAAGAGCTCCTGGGAAACTTTGTCTCAAATTCCTGGAGAGAATTTTAAAACTACTCCAATGCCGTCGTCAGTAAAACCTCAGATTAAAGCTAAGGCAGTAAAGTCTCTTCCTGAAACTGATGAGGAGGAAACTATTCCTCCATCTGTTTGTTCAGTATGTGGAATGAAATTGTCTTCTCAGGGCGAGTGCCCTGAATGTAAGCGCAGTCAGGTTGAACTGGAGGGTCTGGTAAAAAAAACGAAGCAAAAGCTGAATTTAATACCTGTTTTTATTACTGTAATAGGTTTATTTTTTATAAGTGTCCTTCTGGGTATTCTGGGAAAATATATGTATCCTATTATAGAAGATGTTTTTCTTACTGCTAAACCTAAACCCACTCCGGTTATAGTTATTACTAAAGGCCATGAACCCACAGTTTCTGGTGAAACACCAGTAACGAGTCCTGTAGTTGACTTATCTCCCACATCTGTTGACACACCCGGTTCAACAGTAACAATTAGCCCAACCGAAGTAGCTATTCCAACACCGAAAAATCTTTCAGTAGTTTCTTTTAATGATATTGATAAGAATTTTGCAAGAGATTATATAAAAGCTCTTCATAAACTGGGTATATTTAAAGAAATAAGTTCTAATAAATTTGCTCCTTATGAACCAGTTAAAAGAGGTCAATATGTTCGCTGGATGGTTGATACAGCAAATCTTTTATTCCCTGAAACAGATCAGGATAATCATATTGATTTATTGAAAATATCTAAAAATTATTTTGAGGATGTACCACCGGATTATCCTGATTTTACTTATATTCAGGTTCTACGTGATATAGGTTATATAATAGGTATAGATGGAACTCATTTTTCTCCTGATGAGAATCTTACAAGGGAAGAATTAATGATGATAAGATGCAGTCTGGAATATAATATATTACATAATGATCTTAGAGCTCTTGACCCAAATCAGTGCATTAAGAACTTAACATCTTATTTAAGAGATGCCTCTGCTATAAATAAACAATATCTTATAGCTTTTTCTAAGGATGAGGATTATAACTTTGTTATCATGAATAGAACTTTTGGCCAGACAAAGAAAATTTACCCCGGAGCAAAAGTTACCAGAAGCGAAGCGGCTGCCAGTTTAGGAGTAATCAAAGGAAAAAATGTAGAGGAATTGCTAAAAACACTCTCAACCCAGAAAGATAGTAACAATTAGTTATTATACTGCTGTTGATTATACTGAATCATACTGATTTGTTCTATATCTTTAAAAGCGAATTTTTGAAAGTTTTTTTATATAACTTTATGTTAACATTTTATTAACATAAAATTAATATTTTGTTAATAAATGTAACATTTTGTTAACAACTTTTTTAATTTATTATTGTATAATGAGTTTAAAGAATAAGTTATATTAAATAAAATAACAATCAACTTATTCAAAGGTGATAGTGTAATGAGTGATTTTACAAGCTATTATGACATAATGGAAAAAGAGGAGAATAAAATTTTAGATAATTATACACTACCATTTAAATTGCTTAAATCTATAGACCTGGAATTAGATACAGTCTCATTACCAGGTGGTGTTAATGATATTACTCCTCTGGATCATCTATTTGAAAAGATTTTTTATAGTAACTCTCCCTCTTACTCTTTTCATAAGAACCTGAAAGAAGCTTCCCAAAAATATCATTATCTTATAAATAAGGCAAGAACAAACTTTAAGAATAAAGAAGAATTATTATTTTTTGATAAGTTAATTAAGGTCTTAATTCTGGCAAAACTTGCGATTCTGCAACATATTTTCGAGAAAAATAGATAAACTCTGTTAAGTAAAGAGTGAACAGTTGATAGTACTGCTCAGTTTGTTATTTTAAATAGGAGCTATTGAAATCATTACAAAGAGGATTTTCCCTTACAGTATAGAAATATAATAAATCATTAAAATTTTAAATCTTAGTACTGCTTCAGGTAAAGGGTATCTAAAAAATTTTAAATATATACACTGTCTCTGTCCGGTCTCTGAAGCAAAAGATATGCCGCCAAAGGAGAAATTTATAATTTAAATAAATGCAAAACTGTAAATTATTGTAATAATAGATTTCATTGTAATAAGATCATAGATTGTGCTTAAGAGTCCGGACAGGGATGTTTTTGTGAGATGGATACTAACTTAACTGTTGTTGTACCGAGTAGTGCTATAATATAAGGGGTCTATTTCCGATTTGAAAGGGCTTGCAAAAAACCTTATAGAATTAAAGAAAAGATTCATACGAGTTTTTCAGGATAACTTTTCTTTCTTAAAGGACTAATGTCAAATACTATAGAACGTGTATTCGATATATATTTCTCGATATTCCGGGAAGAGGCTCTGATATAAATTATATTCATAACAATCCATAATTAAGCATCCCGTAATACGCAAAGCGTGAAGCGTAATGAGTGAAGATAACCCATTACGCATTATACATTACGAAGTATTTAATTTTAAAAGTTATGAAATACACTGTAATAACCTCGTAATGCATAAATAAAGCATTACACATAACGAATTATTTAAATTCTAATAATATTAAAGCAAAAATATAATTCAGAAAGGAATGCATGGTTTTGACACAAAATTTGACAAAAAAATATATAGAAGAAGCTGAAGAATATGTGGCTAATATTTATCATCCTCTTCCTGTGGTGCTTTCTAAGGGGGAAGGTGTATGGGTATGGGATATAGAGGGACGAAAATTTCTTGATATGCTGAGTGCTTATTCGGCTTTGAATCAAGGACACAGGCATCCAAGGATTATTCAGGCCTTAAAAGATCAACTGGAAAAAATTACTCTTACTTCAAGAGCTTTTCATAATGATATTATGGGAAAATTTTTAGAGAAACTTTGTAAACTTACGGGTAAAGAAAAGGTACTGCCTATGAATACAGGTGCAGAAGCAGTTGAAACTGCTATAAAAGCAGCCCGTAAATGGGGATATCTCAGAAAAAAAGTAGAGGAAAATAAAGCTGAAATTATTGTATTAGAAAATAATTTCCACGGTCGTACAACTATGATTGTGGGTTTTTCATCAGATGAACAATATCGATATGGATTTGGTCCTTTCCCGGAAGGTTTTAAAATTATTCCTTATGATAGTGCTGAAGCTCTGGAAAAATCTATTACCTCGAATACAGTTGGGTTTTTATTTGAACCAATTCAGGGTGAAGGAGGAGTTATAATACCTCATGAAGGTTATTTACAGAAGACCTATGAAATCTGTAAAAAACATAATGTTCTTTACATGGCTGATGAGATACAGACCGGTCTTGGTAGAACAGGGAAGTTAT
>JAKJGF010000010.1 GCA_022704525.1 Bacillota bacterium
TAGTTGGTGGTAAACATAGCAGAGTAGACTCAGTTGAACTTCCTGTCCATCAAAGGGGGATAATAAAATCGAGCAGCGGAAGTTTACCTTCTGTTTCTCCTGTGGCAAGACCGGAGAAATCATACGAACAATCAGTTTCAGGTTATGAAAGAATAGAAAAATCTCTCCCCAAAACGCCCAGGTCTACAAATTATCTCCCTGAAGAACAGCTTGTAGATTATTATGAAAAGAAATCTGATGATTTTAGAATACCCCGGGAAGAATCTTCTCAACCTCCGGGTATGAGAAGGGCTTCTTTTATACCGAGAGAAGAGGAAAAACTCAGGGATGAACCTCCTCAACCTCCGGGTATGAGAAGGGCTTCTTTTATGCCGAGAGAAGAGGAAAAACTCAGGGATGAACCTCCTCAACCTCCGGGTATGAGAAGGGCTTCTTTTATGCCGAGAGAAGATGAAAGAGAAATTCCTCAGTCTTCTGGTTTGAGAAGAACACCTTTAACTTTTCGTCCCCGCCCTGTACCATTACCTTCATTAAAACCGAAAGATATAGATATGGATGACGACGATGATGACGATGAAGATGATGATAGAACCATAATGGATCAGACTATGGCAACTTCCTGGAAAGATGCCCATAAGTTTAAAGTCATAAGCGGCCCCGATGAGGGAAGGGTGTTTATTGTAAGTAAGGATATGATAGAAGGTAAACTGATTATAGGAAATAAAGGTAAGATTAGAAAAGATATAGAACTTTCTGATGATTCACTTTCAAACTGTTATGCAAGTTTGGCTATAGAACAGGACTGGCTTTGTATTAATCTTGAAGATGAAAGTGGAGATGTTCTCATAAATGATATGCCAGTAATGAAAAAAGGACTTGAACCAGGTGATTTGATAGAGATTGGAAATACTATTATGGAGTACAGTTTTCTGGGCTTAGAAGCTACCGGTAAGGTATCCTCCAGTATCGAGGCAATAGAAGGTTTTGATAAAGGAAAGATATTTCCTCTTACTAAAAATGTGAGTCTTATAGGTAGAAAAAGTAAAAAAGCTTCTAATGTTAAAGAAGTTGAGCTCTCTGAGAAAGATAGAAGTATATCCCGTTCTCATGCCCGTATAGAAAAAAGAGATAAAGAGTATTATCTAATTAATGAAAAAGATGATAATATAACAATTCTGAATGGTGTTCAGGTTACAGAACCAAGACCCCTGGTTGACGGAGATAAAATTAAACTTGGAACAGACACAGTATTATTGTTTAGAGAGAGTAAAGTTCCTTTAGTACCAAGAGAGAAAAAGTCTCTTGCCCCGGGTGAAAAGATAGACTTTACTCATACTACTCCCCAGTCTATGGATGAAGATATGGTTTTTATACCGGCCGGAATGTTCTGGATGGGTGTAGATCACATTGAATGTGATGCAAATCCTATGAATAAAATCCATATAGAGGCTTTTTATATTGATAGATATCCTGTGACAAATTTCCAATATGAGGATTTTGTAAGAGTTACTGGATATGAACCGAAGGGAAACTGGAAAGAATATTTTACTGCCGGTAAAGAGTATTTTCCTGTAACCGGTATCAGTTATGATGATGCAGATGCTTATGCTTACTGGGTGGGTAAAAGACTTCCCACAGAAGCGGAATGGGAAAAAGCTGCCAGAGGTGAAGAAGGACTGTTATATCCCTGGGGAACTAAATGGGATGCAAGTAAAGTTTGCAGTAAAGAAGGAGGACGGGATCGTTCTTCCCAGGTAGATAGCTATCCTGAAGGACAGAGTCCCTATGGTGTCATGCATATGCTGGGAAATGTCTGGGAGTGGACTGCAGATTATTATTGCAAGTATCCTTACGAAGGTCCTCATCCTGTTGGGGAAGATAATAAAGAAGTTTCTATCAGAGGGGGAGACTGGCTTACATCTGTAAAGGATATCGGTGCAGCTGTTCGGAGTAAGATATTTCCATATGAATTTGGAACGAGTATTGGTTTTAGATGTGCTAAGAATGCGTGAGACGTAAGACGTGAGACGTGAGACGTGAAGCGTGAACAGTTAAATACCGTTCACCGATCACCACAGAGGAGTGACCAGAATGTCTCAGGATAATACAATTTCTGGTACCTTATTAAAAGATAAATATAGAGTAATGGAGTCTTTAGCGGAAGATATTACCGGTACTATTTATCTTGTAAAAGATACGAAAACAGAGGATGAATATATTCTTAAAGAAATAAATGATACAGTGGATAAATCAGTCCAGGAAACTGTATTAAGTGAATTTACCACTACTGTTAATAGGGCAGAAGGTATAGAAAAGAAAGATGGTGCGCCAAAGGTGGTAGATTTTTTTCTTCAGGACAGTAAATGTTTTATGGTAATAGAATATAAGAAAAAAACCTTAAAAAGACTCAGGGCTTTTGGTTCATTAGGAAGAACCCTGGGAGGTCGATATATAGTTATTAAGGGAATTGCTGCAGGAGGTTTCGGGGTTGTTTATCTTGTGAAAGATGCTACATTGAAAGATAAATACTGGGCTATGAAAGAGATGTATGAACAGGGAGGAGATCCTGAGATTATAGAAAGAAGTTTTAGAGAAGAAGCTAACTTACTTGCCAAACTGGATCATCCCAATATACCTTCTATATCTCATTTTTTTACCTCAAATAAAAGACATTATCTTGTAATGGAATATATAAAAGGTGAGACCCTTAAAGAGAAACTTAAAAAACTTTCTCCTGAAGAGTATTTTTCTGAAGAAGAGGTTCTGGAATGGGGTATTACTGTATGTGATGTTCTTGATTATATTCATAATCTTCCCAGACCCATTGTATTTAGAGATTTAAAGCCTGATAATATTATGATCAATGATAAGGGTGAACTTAAACTTATAGATTTCGGTATTGCCAGAGTATTTGAAGGTTCCGGTAAAACTACTATCCATGCATTGCTTACAAAAGGCTATGCCCCTCCTGAACAGTGGATGGGTAAAGCCGAACCCCGGTCTGATATATACTCTCTGGGAGTAACCCTTGATTATCTTCTTACAAAGGTTCATCCTGAAGAGCAGTTTCCGAATTTTACTCCTCCTCATGAATTGAACCCCGGTGTATCTCCTGAGTTAAGTAAAGTGATACTTAAAGCTGTGCAGATAAAGATAGAGAACAGGTATAGCACTATAAAAGAAATGAAAGAAGAGCTGGAAGCGATTAAACTTCAGAAAAAAATAAAAGAGATACGAAAGCTTGCACAGGAGTATGAGAATAAAGGAGAGTATCTTGAAGCAAGTTTTCAATATAAAAAAGTTCTGGAATATAATCCTGATGATGAAGACACAATATATTCACTTTCTCTCTGTTATGAAAAAATCGGTTTAAAAAATGAAGCAATAAAGAATTTAAACAGAATTCTTGAGATATCAAAGGATTCTATAATGATTAATAAAGCCCGTGAGACAATTAATGGATTATCTGAAATCTCCCTGGAAGATGAAGAAAAAACCATTTCTGCAACACCTCCTGTAATTTCAATAAATCCTGTTTCTCCCAGAGTAGGAGAGGTTGCCTGGGTAGATATTAAGGTCAGAGAAGATGCTTTAAGTTCTATAGAAGGGAATATATTAATCTCTTCCACAAGACCGGATGATGATGAGATTTCTCAACCGGTAAGTTTCTTTGAACATAAAGGCTTATTAAGAGGTTCTATAACTTCTTCTTACCCCGGGGAAACTTTTATAACAGTTGTAGATAAAAATTCCGGTAATATCCTTACTGAAAAATTAAGTATAAATTTTATTCCTGCCCTTCCTGATCCTGTGAAATCAAAGGTTACACTTGCTGGAGATGCCATGATAGAAGCAGATGGAAATGAAAGTGCCATTATAAATATAACCCTGGTTGATAAATTTGAAAATCCCCTGTGTGGTTCATCTGTAAAACTTCGTTCTCACAGAAAAGAAGGACTGGATACTTTTGAAGAACCTCCTCCAACGGACACGGAAGGAAAAACCAGAGGAGAGGTCTCTTCTTCCAACGCCGGCTCTGCTGTTATTACTGTTATAGCAGAAGGAGTGGAATTGCAGGAAAAAGTAGAAATTAAATTTGCCGTTACTTCTACACAGGTTTATTCTCTGGAAAAGCATGGTGAAATAAAGGAAAAAGAAGTAATCCTGGGAAAAAAGAAACCTTCAGCATTAATACCTGTTTTATCAGTATTTTTCATAATCCTTATTCTGATTGCCGGATTTTTTATATATAGACACACTCAGAAGGTTAAAATAGATAATTATATGAAGAAGGGTAATGATTATTTTTCTCAAAAGAATTATGAAGCTGCCCTTGCTGAATATCAGAATGCCCTGAAGGTAGATCCTGATTTGTTTTTAGCCCTCAAGTCCTCGGGAGATATCTATTTTATTAAGAAAGACTTTGATAAGGCCCTTCTGCAATATCAGAGAGCCCTTTCTGTAAGTCCTGATAATCTTGAAATATTAAAGAATATGTCTGATATTCTGTATAATCAGAAGGAATATGAAAGAATCTTAGAACATCTTGAAAATATAATAAAACTTAATCCTCACGATAAAAATACCCTTAATAAGTTATCTTTCACATATTTTTCTTTAAAACAGTATGATAAATCTCTGGAAGTGTATAAAAAACTTTCAGGTGATCCCCTTCTTGATACATCATCCCTCATTAAACTTGGTAATATATATTTATCAGGAAAAGATTATAGTAAGGCTGAAGAGTGTTTTAATTTAATTCTCTCAAAAGAAAAGAATAATCTGGATGCTCACAGGGCACTGAGTAAGACTTACCAGGAAAAAGGTGATTATGAAAAATCCATAGATGAAAATAAAATAATACTTTCTCTGGCTTCTTCAGATGTATTTTCTCATGTTTCTATGGGAACCTCTTTTTATAAACTCAAAGATTATAAATCTGCCCTGGAGTGGTTTACTAAAGCTATGAAGTTGAAACTTGATAATTCCCAGAAAGAAGATATTTCTTCCTTGTCTTTTGATTGCTATATTAATCTGGGAGATGAAAACCTTAAAGCAGGTAAATATAAAGAGGCAGAAAGCAAATTTGCTTCTGCCAGTAAGATATTTCCTGATAGAAAAGAATTTAAAGAGGGTTTTGCAAAGTCATATCTCGGTGAGGTGGAAATATTAATGAAGCAAAAAGATTATACACCTGCAGAGGAGTTATGTCATAAAGTTTTAAGTCTCTTTTCTGAAGGGGAATTTTCCGATAAAGCAAGAGAGTATCTTAAGAAGATAGATGAATCAAGGCCTGTATATGTGAAACCAACTCCTGATTATTATATGCCTGATATTCCCATTAAGCCTCCCCCTGATATAATAGATGGCGGTGGTATAATCGATCCGGATATTATGTAGATTGTGAAATGTGAAAGGCTTTTAAGAAAATAAATTTCATGAGATATTCTGGTGTTTTTTTACTCTTAATAATTATTTTTCTTTTTAATAACTGCGGAGGAGGCGGAGGATATACTCCTTCTGTTCCAGTATATACTCCTACTACAACTCCTGTGGTTTTCCCAACACCTTCCACTGATGTCTCCTGGACTGTAATGGTATATATGAACGGTAATGGCAGTCTTGAAAGTATTACAGATATTAAAATGAATGAATTGGACTCTTTACCTTCCACTTCCAGAGTAAATATTCTGGTGCAACAGTCTAAACTGAGCCAGGGTGGTAAAGCAAAGAGATATCATACAGGAACAGAAGGGGCTATAGATGATCTTGATTTAACTGATATGGCTTCTCCCAGGGAATTAAAAGATTTTATCCGATGGAGTAAGGAAAAATTTCCTGCCGATTATTATATATTGAATATATTCAGCCATGGCGGGGGATGGAAAGGACTTCTCAGAGATGAGGTGAGCGGTCATGTTATGGATATAGCGCAATTAAAAGAAGCCCTTTCGGGTGAGGGAGTGGACATAGTAAGTTTTAGCTCATGCTCTATGGCCACTGTAGAGGTTTCCTATGAACTGAAGGACTCCTGTAATATATTGATAAGTTCTCAGGATGATGTTCCCATAACAGGATGGCCCTATGATATTATCCTGGATTCCCTTCTTGAGAATCCCCGACAGACGCCGGAAGGGTTTTCTAAAACCATAACAGATGATTATATAAATTATTACAGTGGTATGAATATGACAAATATGAGTCTTTCTGTGATTGATCTTAAGAAAATGTCCTTTCTTGTAGACAAAGTGAATGATTTTTTAATAAATAATCCTGATAACCCTGAAGAGATTAAAAAAAACAGAGAAAATTCCCTTCTTTTTTATAATAAAAATTATATTGATACAGAGACCTTTTTTAATTTAATAGCCTCTTCCACTCTCTATTCCGCAGAAGTAAAAAATAGTGCAGAAGATGTACTTTATGCTTTAAAGGATTCCCTTATAATATTTAAGAAAACCGGAGGATCTACTTCTGCTAAAGGTATTTCCCTCTATTTCTCTGAAGATACAGATAATATGGTTGATTTTAATAATAACAGTTATTCTTCTTTAGATTTTGGTTATAATTGTAACTGGGAAGAGTTCCTGGTTTATATGTCACAAGGTGCCGGTAAAAGTCAGAATTTGCATAACTCCTGTTTTATTTATTCTCTTTATTTTCTTCAAGGAGTGCTGAAACTGTCTGAATAAGTTTTTCCCTGAACTTTTCAATTTCCTGGACACTTTTAATCTGAGCAGATTCACCATCTCTGAATTTTATTGTTTTTTTCCTCGGTCCGAGTTTAAGACTGCAGACCCAGTCTTTGTTATTTTCGCTTAAGGAAATAATAAATTGATTCACTTTATCAATATATTTTACAGTTTTTTTTGTTCCCAGCACATCTTTTAATAGAGATTTAATCAGAGTAAAGAATTCCATTTCTTCCTCAGTAGTTTTGCCTTTTTCTGGAGATCCCATTTTAATCATTCCTTTCTTAAATTAAACATTCTTCTAAAAAAAATTATATAAATTATACTTTCTCCATACTTTATTTTTTTCCCTTTTTATTTATAGTATTATTTATCCATTGAAATAAAATAATATTTATTCTATAATAACTATATATAAAGTTGAGAGTTGAGGATTGAGAGTTGAGGGGACACATTAAACTCTGAACACTCAAATTTAAACTCTAAACCAATATGGAGGTGTATTTTATGAAAAAGGAAACTATGTTAACTGTTTTTAAATATTCATTCGTTTTTATCTTAATGACAATCTTATGCAACATATCTCTTGCCTCAACTATAACAGAAAAATGGCAATACAAAGCCGGAGGAGAGATATTTTCTTCACCTGTTTCGGCAGATCTCAATGGAGATGGTAAATTGAAAATCATCTTCGGTTCAAACGATACTTATGTCCATGTTATAGATGTAGATACAGGTGTAACAGTCTGGTCTTATAAGACAGGAGATAAAATAATCTCTTCCCCTGCTGTAGCAGATATAAATGGTGACGGCAGATTAGATATTATTGTTGCATCTCAGGACCATTTTGTCTATGCTTTAAAAGGAAATACAGGTGAACTCTTATGGAAATTTGATGGAAAAGACTGGATTAATTCTTCACCTGTAGTCTGTGATGTAAAGGGTGATGGCCTTCTGGAGGTTATTGTAGGTTCTCAGAAAGGTATAGTATATCTTCTTGAAGGAAAGACCGGTAAAGTAATCTGGGAATTTCCTACAGGAGGTGTTGTAACTTCTTCACCTGCTGTGGCAGATCTTGATGGAGATGGAATTTTAGAGATTATTGTCGGTTCCTGGGATAATAAGGTTTACTGTATTAAAGGTGATACGGGAAAAGAGCTGTGGAATTTTGTGACAATGGATGATGTTGTGGCTTCTCCCATTATAGGTGATATAAATGGCAATGGTAAGCTCGAGGTTATTGTTGGTTCTTATGACAGGAATATTTATGCCCTGAATGGCAAAGAGGGTCAGTTAATCTGGAAATATACGACAGGCGATTCCATTGACGGTACACCTTCAATGGGCGATATAGATGGAGATGGTAAAATTGAGATAGCTGCAGGGTCCTATGATAATTTTCTTCATATTATCAATGGTTCAACAGGTGAATTGATATGGAAGCAGTCTACTGGAAACTGGATAAGTTCTTCTCCTGTAATTGCAGATATGGATGGAGATGGCCTTACAGATGTTCTTATTGCATCATGGGATGAGCATATTTATATTTTTAATGGTAAAGATGGAATATTGAAAGATAAGTATAAATTAAGCGGACGTCTCTTTTCTTCTCCTGGTATTCTGGATGGCAGTGGTAAGATTTTTGTTGCTACTGACACCTGTAAAGTTTATTTATTGAACCTTCCGGGGTGTAAGAATATTGCCTGGTCAAAATTTTGTGGTGATAGCTGGAATACAGGTTATTATAAGAATGCTCTTTCTTATGGTCAGGCCATAAGTCAGGGTGGAAATGCTCTTTTGAAATGGGGACCTGAAGGATATAAGATGGCTGAAGTAAAAAAGGTTAAATTCAATTGTTCCTATGAGATCAATGATAAACAAATGGGCAATGGTGATGGAACACTTCAACCGGGTGAAACTGTTGTGTTATCTATATTACTTTCAAATACCACCGGGGAAGAAGGATCTGATATAAAGTTAAAGGTTTCCTCTAAAAATCCTGATATAGCTTTTACTCCTCAGGTATTGAATGTCGGTTCTATAAGTTCTTCCGAGACAAGACAGTTAGAGATTGCCATGAAAGCAGGAGAAAAGATTGCTACTGGTTCTGCAGATATTAATATAGAGATAGAAGGTAAGAATACGGAAAAATTTTCAGATAAATATGAGGTTGCCGTAATTGGGGAAGGTAACCCCGATCTTACCATGGAAGCAAGGATAGATGATGATATGAATGGATCTTCTTCAGGGAATGGAGATGGAAAACTTAATCCCGGGGAAACTGCAGAACTATGGGTTACGGTAAAAAATAATGGTAAGGGAACAGCAAGAGATACTATGCTTAAGATTTCTACTGCCACACAGGGTGTTAATTTATTACAAGAACAGGTATTACTCGGTAATATACCTCCCGGAGAAGAAGCTGCCGGAAAACTGGTATTTCAGGTTGAATCCGGCGTGAAAGGTAATAAGGTAGAACTTAATATTAAAGCATCTGATAAAAGAGGTTATTCGAAAGAACTGTCAGATATAATTGCTCTTGTGCCTGCTCCACCGGTAGTTACTCCCACACAGGTTGCCATAACTCAGACTCCTGCACCGGCCCCTGAATTACCTCCTTCTCTTTCCTATTCTTATAGAATAGATGATGATAATACCGGTGCATCTTCTGGAAATGGAAACAGTGTAATTAATTCCGGTGAAACGATAGAACTCTGGGTAACAGTTAAGAATACAGGTAAAGGAACTGCTAAAGGTGTAACAGTTTCTCTGAAAAGTGAGGATTCAAAACTTGCAATAAGTCAGGGGAAATCTCTTATAGGTAATATCCCGTTGGGAAGTGAGGGAGAGGGTAAACTGGTTTTTACAGTGCCCCGTGATATGCCTTCCGGTAATTTAAAATTCACTCTTGATCTGGGAGAGGAAAAAGGTTATGGAAAATCAGGTGAGCAGATTGCCATAACGGTAGTAGCCCCGCCGGTTTTATCTTATAGTTATAAGATTTTCAAAACAGGAGATAAGAAGGATATAAACCCGGGAGACACAGTAACAATGAAGATATTTGTAAAAAATGACGGTGTCGGTTCTTCTGAAGGAGTAAAAATGACTCTTACCTGTGACAGTCCTGTTATAAAAATAAATAATAACACTATGGATTTAGGAAATATAGCCCCTGGAGGACAGGTTGAAAAGGAGATTTCTTTTTCTGTTGATAAATCGACTAAAGAAGAAGATCTTCTCTTTAAAGTAAAATTTTTAGACTCTCAGAAATATGAAAAAGAAGGAGATATTTCAGTGGCAGTGGTTTTACCCTTTCTAGAGGAAGTTAAACCTGCTGTTCTTTCTGCTACATATCAATTTAAAGATGATGGGTCAGGCACTTCCTCGGGAAATTCCGATGGAATTATAAATCCCGGTGAAACTATAGATCTCTGGGTAACAGTTAAGAATACAGGAGAAGGAACTGCAAAACGTGTAAGTCTTTCTTTAGAATGTGGAAATTCCAATATAGTTATAAATAAAGGTAAAGATGAGCTGGGAAATATTCACCCCGGAGGAGAAGAGAAGGGCAAACTTATCTTTACAGCAAAGGATATTTCAGAGAAGAATTTGAAGTTTAAATTGAGTGTCCAGGATACCCAGGGTGCTGTAAGCCAGCAGGAGATAGCTGCAGAGATGAAACAGCTTGAAGCACCTGTTACAATTGCTCTTAATAAACCTTCTATTTCATCTGATGGACAGATCATAGAGGTATCTGACAGTAAGATAACAATAGAAGGAATTGCAAAGGCAGGTAATGGACTGGGCGGATTTGAGCTTTCCAGTTATGTAGGAAAAGCCAATGAAGGTAAAAATCCTGATTGGACAGAAAAGGGCCCTCAGGCAGTAGGGAAAAAGGAATTTTTCTTTACGAGAGATGTATCTTTAAAACCTGGTCTTAATTATATATCCATACGTGTTATAGATGCTACGGGAAAAGAGACTATAAAAGAAATTCCTGTTCTTTATAAACCAAAAGAAGGTCAGAAATGGGCTGTAGTAATTGGCATAGGGAACTATGAAAATCAAAAGGTAAGAACATTACAGTACAGTGCTTCTGACGCACAGTCAGTATATGATTACCTCACGACTAAAGGAGGTTTTCCAAAAGATCACGTCATTCTTCTTTTAAATGAAAAAGCTACCCTGAAGGAAGTTAAAACTGCTCTGGGTACATTCCTCAGAGAAAAGGCTATGAAAGATGATCTTGTATTTATTTATTATTCAGGTCATGGAGCTCCTGAGATAGATCCAAGAAGTGCCGATGGTGACGGCCTCAGTAAATATATAGTCACTCATGATGCAGACCCGGATAATCTGTATGCTACAGGCCTTCCTATGGATGAAATTACCAATATCTTCAGTCGTATTGCCTCAGAAAGGGTTGTATTTTTTGTAGACTCCTGCTACAGTGGTGCATCAGGTGGTAAAACCTTTTTTGCAGAACAGGGAGGAAAAGCAGGGAATATTTCCGATAACTTTTTAAAACAACTTTCCTCGGGGAAAGGTCGTCTTGTAATAACAGCAAGTGATGCAAATGAAGTTGCTCTGGAGTCTCAGAAACTCGGTCATGGTATTTTTACATATTACCTGTTAAAAGGCCTCAGGGGTGAAGCAGATATAGATAAAAATGGTGTAATAACGGTAGATGAAGTCTACAGGTTTTTACATGATGAAGTAGCTAAAGAGTCTCAAAACAAACAACATCCTCTAAAGATAAGCAGAGGTCAGACAGAGGGTGAGATTATATTAGGCACAGATTTAACAAAGTAGGGAGGAGGAGTTTATGATGAAATTTAAATTTCTTGTTATATTATTGTTAATGCTAGTTCCCCTTGTAGCTTTAGCTCAGGAAGTAAAATATACAGTAGTACCCTTCAGGGGAGATGACAAAAAGCTTTCTTTTGAACTTGCAGAGATGTTTATGGCAGATCTTGCAAAATCAGGGAAGATAAAACTGGTAGACAGACTTCATTTTGATAACATACTGGATGAACTTTCCAAAATGGAAATGGCCCTTGTAAAAAAGGAAGATGTAATAGATTTTGGTGCTTCTGAAGGAGCAAATAAAATAATATCAGGAAACTATACCACAGCAGGTGATAAAATAATTCTGAATGCCTGGGTATCTGATGTTAAAACCAGTGAGGTTTTATTTTCTGATAATATAGAGGGAAATAAAAAGGATATCTTTTATTTTGTTCATCAACTTGCAAATAGACTCCATTATAAGATAACAGGTGGTATCTGGATACCGGAAGATATTGCTATGACACCATCTGCCCAGGGCCCTTCAAATCCTGATATACCCAAATTCACTCCCCATTCTACTACTCCCACGCCTGCTCCCGAGTATGTAAATCCCAGACCTCAGGAAACAGATCCCCTGACATTACTTGTGCCAAAGTCTGTAAATGCAGAGAGGCTATGGAATAATATAGTGGATTTAAATATTGATAGAGGAGAATTTTCCACCTATCATCAGAAGGAATCTATGATTATAAGTTTCAGGGCCAGTGAAGATTGCTATATGACTATCTATTCCATACAGGCCGACGGCAGTATACGTCTTGTATTTCCTAATAAATTTGACAGTAATAATTATCTCAGTGCTTCAAGACTTTATAAGATTCCCTCTGAGGATATGTGGTGGGAATATATGTTAAGTGGTACCTCAGGCCTTGAGTCTCTCGTAGCCATAGCAACTATTAAACCTCTTAATCTTGACGTAGGGAAAGAAAAACTGTCTACTTTAGATTTAATGCCCACAATCAATACAAGTCCCAATGATTTTATAGAGAAAACTATAATTCCTGAATTACAGATAGATCCGGACAATAAGTATGTATTTAAGATTGTTAAATATTATCTTGCTGATTAGATTTTTAAAGCTTAAAAAGGGAGAATCTAATTTAGAAAAATTTAATTGCATTTCTCATTTAATTGTGTTAAAATGTAAATCTGAAATTCTTAGGAGGTGTAGAATTATTGTTTTATCAATTTATTAATACATTAATGTTAACTCTCGCCCAGACCGGACCGGTTGATGTTCAGCCTGTTACAACAACAACTACTACCGCTACTCCCGGCAGTACTATAAATCCCGGTATGATATTTCTTCTGGCTTTATATTTTCTTATATCTCTGTGCCTGGTATTTACAATCTTAGCTCAGACTACTAAAAGTGAAGGTCTTTCAGGCACCATAGGAGGACGTTCTGAAGCAGTATTTAAGGGAAAAGGACCAAAAACTGTAGAAGAAAAATTGAATCAAATAACTACAGGCCTGGCTATTGCTTTTCTGGTATTATCTACAATGATCAGTATAATTGGATTTTAATAAGCCCTATCAATCTTGAGCAGTCAGACTTTTATATTTTTATTATTGAAGGTAATTCATCAAGTGATTTTATACCAAAATGCCTGAGAAAATCCCTGGTTGTACAGTATACAAAAGGTTTCCCCGGTTTATCTGATTTGCCGGATATTCTTATTAATTTTGCCTCTAAGAGAGAAGAAAGTATTTTAGCTGTCTTTACACCTCTTATTTCTTCAATTTCTGCCCTTGTTACAGGTTGATTATATGCAATGATGGCAAGGGTCTCAAGGGAAGCTTTAGAAAGGGAAGAGGAAGTATAATTTTGTAGTTTTTCTATGTAGCAGTGTAAGGAAGGATTTGTACACATTTCTATTCCCTCTGCTACTTTACGGATATTTATACCTCTTTCCCTGAAATCTTCCTGCATTTTCTTAAGTATTTCCTTAATACAATCTTCTGATATGTCCAGAATCTCTCCTATAGTCTTTGTTTGAATCGGTCTGGGTGATACAAATAGTAAAGCTTCTATTATTTTTGTGTAATCAGTAAAATTCTTCTCTGTCATTTCCTGTATAAAATAATATTATCGAATTTCTTCTCCTGTTTTACTCTTATCTTTTTCTCCAGTATAAGTTCCAACATGGCAAGAAAAGCTGTTATTATCTTTAACCTGTTTGTTTCAGAGAGAAAGAGATCTGAAAAATTTAATACTTTTTTTATTTTTACTTTATTAATTATAAAGCTCCTCATTTCTTCTACAGTAATATTTTCCCTTGGTAAAATTCTGATTTTGGGCTCTTTTTTTTTAAGAATGTTCTGTAAAGAAAATACCAGATCATCTAATGATAAATCATCAAGGTTCTTTACTGTTTCTTTTTTTATATCGGGTCTTGTAAAATATTTTTTCTCTGTTTTTTCCAGTTCACTTAATAATTCTCCTATTTTTTTGTATTTCTCATATTCTGCTATTTTATTCAGAAGTTGTTCCGGTGTGATTATATTATCTTCTTCATCTGTTATTTCATTGGTTTTCAGTAATTCAGGTTTTGGAGGCAGTATCATTTTTGATTTTAATTCCAGTAAGGTAGAGGCCATTATAAGAAATTCACTGGCAATGTTTATATCCAACTCTTTCATAATAGATATATAGTTTAAATATTCATCTATTATTTTTGCTACTGGCACTTTATATATATCTATTTCTTCTTTTTGTACCAGATGTAAAAGAAGATCCATAGGACCTTCAAATATTTCCAGTTTTATATTATAACTCATAATTAGCTTTCAGCTTTTTCTGCTATATTATTACATACTACCAATACTGGTAAAAAGTTTTATTAAAAATCCTATTAACCCTGAGAAACCTGGCAGGCTAATCAATAAGATTGTCAGTATTATAGTTACTATCAATACATTTCTCGTGGGATATTTCAGAGTGTCCTGATATTTTTCCGGCAGGAAAGAGGCCAGGATTTTTGAGCCGTCCAGAGGAGGAAGGGGCAAAAGATTAAATATGGCAAGAACTATATTTACGTTTACAATGAGATATAAAAACATAGAAACAAGACCTTCAGAAGAAAAACTGGAAGGTACTCTCAAAAGGCCTATCTGAAAGGGGAGACCTGCAAGAAAAGCTATAATAAAATTGCTTACAGGCCCTGCCAGTGATACGAGTATAATATCTATTTTTGGATTATCCAGATTTTCTTCCCTTACAGGAACAGGTTTTGCCCACCCGAGACAGAGTATAAAATTTGTTACTGTTGTAGCTATAATAGAGAAAAGAAGTGTTGATGCCATTACTATAGTACCTGTTTTATCCAGATGTACCAATGGATTGAAGGATAACCTGTTTTCATAAAGGGCACTGGGGTCACCACGGAAAAAAGCCATTCTCCCATGGGCAATCTCATGGATTATGAGAGATAATAAAAGTATGGGAAATAACATTATTATGAGTATTATTTTTTCCAAATTATAAATACCCCTTTCTATACAAAAGAGTATATGATTTTATATCTTCTATTTTCAGTTTCCATATCCTTCCTGGTTAAATTAATTATCCGAAAGAAAAAAGAATAAATATGAAGCAATTACTTGTTTCATAAAATCTGAACCATCATAACCGTCAAATTCGAGATAGATGAAACCGTTTTTTCTTACATAACCATCTTTCTAAAAACGCATCGGAAAATCTCCTGCAGTAAGGATAAAATTCATAATTCCATACATATAACCAAACCAGAGTTTATTGAGAGGTGTAACGATGAATATTATGAGTGGAATATATCCATAAGCCCTCATCCCTTCAAGACTTTTTGCCAGTTCATAGGGAAGAAGACCTGTTAATATAGTAAAGCCGTCCAGAGGGGGTACAGGGGCCAGATTAAATATACCGAGACCTACATTCAGCACTACAAGATAAAAAAGAAAAAGTTCTATAGCTTCCGGCACAGGGATCAGATAGATAAGTAATTTATGAAGATATGCCGCAGTAAAAGCAATGAAAAAATTTGAAAAAGGCCCTGCTGCAGTTACCAGTATTATATCTTTACCGGATCTGAGTTTTGCCGGATTTACAGGTACCGGTTTCCCCCATCCAAATCCGAATCCACTTGCTAAGCTCAGGATGATAAATAAAAACCCGTAAGGATCAAAATGATCTACAGGATTAAGAGAAACTCTCCCCTGACTCCAGGCAGTTCCATCACCAAGCATATAGGCCGTATATGCATGGGAAAATTCATGAACAGTTATAGATAGAATTAATCCCGGTAGTATAAGAAAAAGTGTTTCCGGATTACTCAGAGTGAACATATTTTACTCCTTATTTTTAGGTGCACCCTGGATTTCCATAAAATTTTTTCCATAGCTCTTGGCTTCTTCTCTGGAATTTATAATTTTATCTAACTGGGCATTCTTTATTATAGATAGGATCTGTCCAAAGAAGGGCCCCGGTTTATAACCCATATCTATAAGATCTTTGCCATTTATAAGAGGTTTGATATTTCTCCATTTTGTAAGATAATTTATTATTCTTCTTCTGGCATTTTTATTTTTTATCTGGGACATTATATAGAAAAGAAATTCTGTTGACATGGCGGATAATTCCCTGTATATCTCACTGGGAAGAAGTTTTTCATAGGTACCTAAATTTATACAGGAATTATTTTCATAGGTTAATTTCTGTATTATTTCAGATTTGAATTTAAAATTTTTCGCTATTTTCTTTGTTTCTTCAGGTAATAAATTTTTGGTAAAAGCCAGAAAATAAATCAGCCATTCAGTTATTTCTTCATTTATATAGTTTTTGTTACTCAGATTTTTAGAAACTTCATTTAACAGGTCAAGTATTTCCCTGTTAATTTTTATTTTCGGATGAAGTGTTTTTAATATGCCCAGTTCATCCATTCTTAATATAGAAGATACAGGTCTTTTTTCATTCAGTAGCATTATAAGTTCATCTAAGAATCTTTCTCTGGATATCTTATCAAGAATGTTATTACTGACAACTGCAGTCTTTATCAGTCTCTCTGTATGTGGTTCTATGGTAAAATAGTAACGCTGCTCAAATTTTATGGCCCTGAATATTCTTGTGGGATCATCTATAAAACTCAGGTTGTGAAGTATTCTTATAAGACCACTTTCTAAATCCTTTTCTCCTCTGAAGAAGTCTATAATTTGACCGAAATTATCAGAGTTAAGACCTAAAGCCAGGGTATTTATAGTAAAATCCCTTCTGATAAGATCCTGTTTTATAGAAGAGTATCTTATTTTTGGAAGTGCCCCGGGCTGGGTATAAAATTCTGCTCTGGCAGATGCCACATCTATGCTATATCCTCCGGGTATTATTAACTCGGCTGTGCCAAAGGTCGGGTGAATCTTGAGTTCTCCCCCGATAGAAGCTGCCAGTTTTTGCGCATAATTTATGCCATCTCCTTCAACTACCAGATCAAGATCGAAGTTTTCTATGCCCAGTAATAGATCCCTTACAAAGCCGCCAACAGCATAAACAGGTATCTTTTCTCTGTCTCCGATTTTACCTGCCTTTCTCAGAAGTGTCTGTACTATAATGGACAATCTGGTCATATCTTCCAGACGGGTTGGGAACTGATGGGGTGTAAGCAATTTATTGCTGTGAATGGTTCTTATGATATCTGTTCTTGTTACGACTCCTACAAGTTTTTTTTCCGATAATATTGGAATTCTTCCTACCTGTTTTTCTACCATTAATTCCTGTAATTTTGATACAGCCATATCCGGAGGGGCAGTTACAAAATCACGGGTCATATAAGCTTTTACAGGGGCATGCTGAAGATTGTGTTCTAAAGCTTTACGGAGGTCACCAAGGGATATTACTCCACAGAGTTCACCTTCCTGTTCTATAATTAATCCACTATGTCCATGCTGTTTTATAATTTCTATTGCTTCACCTACTTTTAAATTACTTTCTACGGTTTTTACCGGAAAAGACATTATATCCTGGGCCACAAGAGATGGTTTTATATTTTTATTCAATATATCTAACAGTTTTTCTGTTATTTTTTTTATATCTGTTTCTTTAATCATGGCAGAAGCTGCTGCCATATGTCCTCCTCCTTTAAAATATCTGGTAATAAGATTTGCATCAATGGAATAGTTCAGACTTCGGGCTACTATATATATTTTATTTTTCATTCTTACAATGGTAAAAAATGCATCTTTCCTATCCAGTTCAATCAATTTATATGTAAGAATAGCCAGTTTGGGGATATATTTTTCTACTTCTGATGTTGATATGACTATCTGGAGGCCATTGAAATTATATGTTTTTGATGATAAAATGAGTTGATTCAGTAGCTTTCGCTGTTCCTCTGAAAGAGGTTGATTCATATATTTAGCAGCTATTTCCAACCTTGCTCCTTTAGTCAGTAAGAAAGATACCATATCAACATCCAGATATGTTGTACCTGGAAATGTAAGGGAACCGGTATCTTCATATATTCCAAGAGCAAAAAGGGTGGCCTCAGTAGGTCTTATAGATATATTTTTATTTTTTATAATCTCTACCAGGAGAGTGGTAGCGGCACCAACACCTTTGATTACATTTATTGTACCTACTATATCTTCCTGGCTGTAAGGATGATGATCATATATATGAATTTCAATACCAGGATTATGAAGGATTTTTTTTAGAGGTCCCAGTCTGTCAGGCAATCTGGTATCTACAATTATAAGTTTTGTAATTTCTGCAGGGTTTATCTTTTTAAATGAGATTGCTGATGATGTGAGATCTCTGTGAAAGGTCATAAATTTCTTTACATTTACATCAAAGCTTCCTGAAAAAACCAGTTTTGCTTCAGGATAGATTTTTTTTGCTGCTATCATTGATGCAAAGGTATCAAAATCAGTACAGTTATGACAGGCAATTATTTCCATAATTCATAAATAAATCTTAATTTTTAAATTACATATTTTATATAAAAATTTAGTTCGTGAAAAGTAAAAGGTGAAAAGAAATAATTTTAATTGATTACTGCTTTGCAGGGACTTCGTTTCACATTTCACGTTTTACGTTTCACGTTAATTATACAGCTTAAAAATTATTTTAGCAACAGATTTATCCGACGTGGGTTTCTTTTTATATATTCTTATGTTATAATAATCTGAATATTTTTTTTTACAGGAAGGTAGAAGGCTTTAAAGAGAGAAAATAATTTTTATGAGTACAGAGCAAAAAATATTCCGTTATTATCCATATCCTATAGCATTAACTTTTAAGAATTTAGTAGGTTTATCTAATAGTGATGATACTATTGAACTTAAACATAATACCATAGGGTATCTTATTGAAGTAATAATAAAATATCTTGCTGCTATAGTAATAAGTGAATACAGTATGGAGAAGCTCAAGAGTAAGGATATAGATAAGCTTCTCTCTAATGTTATTCTCCGTTCCTCTATTCTGGATCAGTGGAATAGTATTTTAAAAAAGATATTAAAATTGTACAGGGAACATGATAAAAAACATCTGGTATCCGAACTGGCCGGTGCTTACTTTGATAAGAAGAAAGAAGATTATGCTCATATAACAAAGGCATACAAAGAGCTCAGGTCTATTTTGAAAGAAGAAGGAAGAGATGTAACACAGATATCCCTTAATGATTTTATACCTAGACTTCTTAAGTATCACTTTACTTTCTGGGAAAGTAAATATGCCAAATTAACAAAAAAACAGCTCAAAGAACGTGTTATGTTGTTAGAACCAGCTATTGAAGAAATTCTTCTCAGTCTTAGTTTCCTGGGTAGTTATAAACTGGTTTATGTATTTTCTGAAGATGACTCGGGCGTACAGAAACAATATGATATTCAAATTTATATGGGTGCCGCTCCTAAAGAACATATTGTTCAAAGTATTCGCTCTTCAAAGGAACTGGAGTTAAACAGGTTATATTTATGTAGCTATAATAAGTTAATACCAGCTCTGGATCTTTATCCTTTTTTTGTGATGGAATATTGTGGGGATTGTAAAACAGGTCAGATTTTTGCACTTAAAGATAATGAGAATGGAGTGCTTCGTTATTTTAGTTCCCACTGTGGACATGGATTTACTCCTTTTAACTATTTGAAGGACTTCAAATGTCAATTCGGGATGGCAGAAGATGAACTTGATGAAGAAGAAATTTCCGGAAAGATAAAAGATATCAAGAGTAAAGAAGATGTAATATTACCGCAGCAGAGTACTTCTATATACGAAATGATGATTGAAATGTCTCTCATAGATGGTCCTCTTTCTCATGAGGAAATAGAGAAACTTGAGCTAATTAGAAATAAATTTAATATAAAGCAGGAAAAAGCCAGGCAGATTTTTAAATCCGTAGAGACCAGGGTATTCGAAGTTATAAGTGAAGTAAAAGAAGGCTATCTGGAGCAGATAAGACTTTCTACTGATGTAACTTTGAGAGACCTGGTGTATAAACAGTATCCTTATCCCATTGCTCATTCTTACTGGCAACTTAATTATCAATCTTCCGGTGAACTCAGAACACTACTTCTTCGTATCTGCAGTCTTCTTGAGATTATTATAAAGTTTTTCTCTTCTATTGTAGTATCTCAATATATAAGAGATAGTATAGATGATGTGAATGTAAATTTACATCTTGAAAAGCTTGTAGAACCAGGTCTGGAGGAATGGCTTGTTTTTCTGGAAGATATACTTAAGCTTTATAATAAAAAAGATGAGAAATTAATTATTGGAGAGCTTTATAATTTTTATTTTTCAAAACGTCCCGAGTGGAATTCAGGTTTAAAAGCATATAAAGCAATAAGTGAGAATGAATTTTTCCTCTTCAAAGGTGATACTGAATTAGAAGAATTATCAATAGCAGAATTTTTTAAACTGGTGCCGGATTTTGTAGAAACTGTTATGAACTTTGAAGAAGAATTAAGTATAAATCAAATTAAAGAATTCATCAACATGTTTGTTCCTGTTATTGATGATATAATGTCCAATCTTAAATTTCTTATAGCATATAAATTATTTTATGTGAAAAAAGCTGCCTATCAAAAAGGAAAGGTTCGCCATGAAATTATTGATTGTATGGGTGCTATGAGCCTTGATGAAACAGAATATTTTGATGATACTTTATATACTCAGGAAAAAGTTTATCTGAGTTCTTCTGTAGATAAAAGTTTTCCTGTTTTAAATCTCAGCCCCTTCTGGTTTATTAAAGATTATCCTTCAGTTTTAATGAATCAGCTGTTTTTCTTTTCCAGAGTTACAGGAGATGGTTCATTGGAATATTCTAACTATAATGGAGAAGATAATTTTACCTCTCAGGATAATTCAAAAGACTTAATAAAAGCTTTTCGGAAATTTACATCAGAGAAAAAAGTCAATCTTGTTATAAAACTTCTTGACTGGCAAAAAGAAAAACGTAAAAAAGATCTTAAGAAAAGTAATAGATCTCTTTCTATAAGGCGTGGGGTGACTGAGGAAAGTAAAAAAATACATGAAGACGCAAAGAAAGCCTCTGAGAATAAAAAGCAAAGCAGAAATACATACAGATATGCTCTGGAGACTGCCTGGAGTGATGGTATTTTAAGTGATGATGAGAGAGTCTATCTTGATGAATTGAGCAGGATACTTTCTTTGTCTTCTTCAGATATTAAGTTAATTGAAGATTCAACCAGAGCGAAATTTGCTGAAAAAATAGATCGTATTGTACCTAAGGATCAGGATGAATTATTGCAAAATCTTGCTTTTCTTGAGGAAGAACATCAACTGCTTTTAAAAACTCTGGAAGAAAGAAGACAGAAGATAAAAAACCTTGAGAAAAAACTTAAAACTTTTGAAAATGAAAGAGATATTCTGATAGATAATGCTGAAAAATTTGAAGCAGAAATGCTGGAAAAAGATAGAGAAAGTTCAAAATTAAAGAAGTTAGTTAAAGAATTTAAAATTAAGCTGGATTCAGCTGGCAAGCAAGTCGAACAGGGTGAAGCTCTGAAAGATATCAGGGATAATCTGGAAAAATTGCAGAAAGAAAAAGAACAGGGAGATAAAGAAAATCAGGAACTTAAAGAGGAACTTTTAAGTTCCTCAAAAGAATTGAGTAAACTTCAAAGTGAAATCTCTCAGTCCAGAAAGAAGAATTCTCTTTTAGAGGAAAATATAAAAAAACTTCAATATAAACTAAAACAGGTCCATAGTGGTAATTTAAGCCATATGGAAGCTTTGAAAACTCTGGAAGCAGATAAAGAAACAGAAATTGGTATATTGAACAATGAACTATCAGATAGTAAAAACCGAAATATTGAACTTGAAAAAGAAATAAAAACTCTATCTAAAAATAATTCTTCCCTTGTTAAAGTTGTTCAGGATCTTACAAAAAAAGTTGAAGAGGGAAAGAAGGTTTTACTCAGAGTCCGTGAATTAGAGGAAATTTCTGAGAAACTAAAAGAATCTGAAGAGTACAGTGAAAAGCAGAGCAATGAATTAAGTGAAATTAAAAAACAATTGACAGATTTGATGAAGAATAAAAATGAACTGGAAAAGAATCTTGTTGCTGTAAATAAAAATAAGGATGCCCTCCTTAAGGTTGTGCAGATGCTTAAGAGCAAGTTAGATGATTCAAAGAAGATCTTAGCCAGGGTTAAAGATTTTGATAATATTAAATCCAGATTAGAAGAAGTTGAACAACAGAATAAAGAACTTTTGAACATGAAGGAAACCAGAGAATCTGAATACATAAATCTTGTTCATGACCTTGATAGAATAAATTCTGAAGCTGTCCATATGAAGGCCAGGTTAGAAGAAGCTGAACAACAGAATAGATCACTTATGGAGATTAAAGAGGCAAGAGAGGCCGAATATATGAACCTTGTTCAGGAGCTTGACAGGGTTAGTTCAGAGACTTTATCTATCAGAAAAGATTTTCATTCAAGTAAGGATGAAAGGGAAACTTTACTAAAGCTGGTTAATGATTTAAGGGAGAAGCTGGTTCAATCTGATAAAATAACAGATGATTTACAGAATAAGATTGAATGGTATGAAAAAGAAAAGATAGAATTATCTAATAGTAATGAAAAACAATCTCAGAAGATCAAACAGTTATTTGATGATAAGAAGATTTTGCAAACTAATATAGCAGAGCTTAATAAAGAAAAGATAAGTCTGGAAGCTAAATTTGAAAAGCTTCTTAAGGAATTTGCCTCAACCAAGCAATTTATTATTCAAAATAAGAATAAAGTACTTGAATATGAGACTCTGGAGCTTGAATTGAATAAGTTAAGGGCAGAGCAGGATGATTATCTTGCTGAACGTAAGGTTTTTGAAGAGGAAAAGACAGAATTAGAACTTAAAATTTCAGAATTAGAAAAACAGAAAGAAGCTCTGGAATTAATGAAAGAGACTTTTGAAGAACAACTTATGTCATCTGAAGAGAAATTAGTTCAGACAAAATATGTGGCAGATGAGCATGATAAACTGGTTCAGAAGATGAGAGAGATTGAGAGGGAAAAACAGGAATTAATAAGAAATAATGAAAAACAGAAAAATACAATTATAGATCTTATTAAAAAGACAAGCAGTCTTACAGAAGAACATAAAAAGTTGACCATGGAAATACAGTCTCTTGAAATGGAAAAAGACGAAATATTGAGCTTTAATCAGGAACTGAAGGAGCGCCAGAAGATAGCAGAATCAGGTCTGGCTTCTGTTGATAAGGAAGTATTGGAGATAAAGGAAAATAATTTAAAACTTACGAGAGATGTAGAATTAAAAGTAGTTAAGATTCAGGAAATGAAAGAAGAAATAGAGAAAGTTAAAGAACTGGGTGGTGGCTTTGAACGTTTAAGTAAAGAAAGAGAAAAAGAAATACAGATTCTTAAGGAAAATAATTCCAGACTTATGCAGGCTCTGGAAGGGAAAAAGCTTAATATCCAGGAGTTAGAGGTAAAGTTTAAAGAATTCACTGAAAATATTGAACGTTTAACTCAGGAGAAACAGAAATATGAGATTGAAATAAATAAAGTTAATAGTGAGCTTGCATCTGCCCGCCTTAAAATTGACGAATTAGCCATTTCTATGTCTGAAGTTCCCTCCATACCGCCTGATTTTATATCTGAAAAAGAAGGACTTCTTTCTCAGATTGAAACACAGAAGGATGAGCTGAAAAAACTTAAACAGGATATTTCAAAACGTGAGGAAGAGTTAAATTCTTTAGAAAATGATAGAGCTAATTATCAAAAAGAAAGATCAAAATTGCTTATGCTTTTGAAGAGTTTAAAAGGTAAACTCTCAGAAAGAAATAAGGAAATTGAGGAAATTCAGAATAAAGTTATGCCCGGCTTTACACCGGATGATAATCTTAAGAAAAAGATTAAAAAATTGGAAGCAGAAAAAATTGAACTTGAAACATTAAATTTAGAATTAAAAAAAGAGAAAGATGGAATAATAGATAAATTAGAAAAAGAACTTTGTAATCTGAACACTGTTCTGGAAGATAAAAAGACTGAATTAGACCTGACAACCTCTACCAGAGATAATGAATTGAAAAAGTTAGCAGAAGTGGAGACGGAAAAAAATAAGCTAGAGGTTTTAAATGCTGATCTGATAAAAGAGAAAGACAGAATTGTATCTGAACTGGAAGGTGAAGTTCGTAATCTGAAAGTTACTCTGGAAGATAAGAATTCTGAAATCGATAGATTAACTAAAGTTAAACTCTATGAGCTGGAGATAAAAATAGATAAACTGGAAATTGAGAAAGCTGAATTTGAGGTTATGACGTTAGATTTGAAGAGAGAGAAAGAAAGAATAGTAAGTGAACTGGAAGGAGAACTCAGTAATCTGAGATCACTGCTGGAAGATAAAAAGATTGAATTAATTAACCTGGAAGGAAGTATAAAAAGAGAACCTCATGAAGTGGATAAACTTGTTTTGGAGAAAAATGCTCTTGAAAAATCCTGGAGTGACCTGAAACAGGCAGAAGAACAAAATCTGCAGGAACTTCAGGAAGAATGGGCAAAACTTGCTGAGGGAAAAGAACTCCTGGAAATTGAAAAATCTTCTCTTGCAAGGGATAAAGAATTAATAAAGACCATTGATATTGATACACTTGAGGCGGAAAAAAGAGAACTTGAATCTGCCTGGCTGGAATTATCTGAAGAGAGGGAAAAATTAAATGCCCTGTCTGAAGAACTTGAAGAGCAACGACTTTCAGTTGTGAAAGACGCTGCTAGCACTTCTCAGTCAGATTCTCAAATTAAAGAAGTCAGATTAGAACTGGATAAGGAATGGCAAAGACTTGAGGAAGAAAAAAGAAAGTTGGAAGATGAACAGAAGGTTTTAGAACAGGAAAGGATTCTTCTTCAGGAAGAACATAATAAGATATTAAAGAGTGAAGCTGCATTTTACGAGAAAGATGATATTCCTCCTATTTGTCATGACAGGGATACATTAATTTTGAACAAGCATGAAGTAGAAGAATATATGTTAAAGAATTTACCTCAGGAAGCACTGGAGTCCTATAAAAAATTTATGAGTGAAATACCTTCATCTTCTCTTCCTTTATCAAAACAGGTGGAACAGAAAAAAAGAGGGTTATTTTCCAGATTGAGACGTTCTGGGAAAACTGAGGAAAAAGTTATCCGGAAAAATGATGAGATAAAAGAAGTTGTAGCTAAAAATATTAATATACCTGATGATATATCAGTTGACTTTTTTACAGAAGATTGGCCTATGTTTATGGGAGGACTGACTCATGATGGATTTAACGACAAAGAGATAGAGTTAATGCCTCCCCTTGAGATTAGATGGACCTTTAGTTCCAATAGTCCTATAAATGCCTCTCCCTCTGTTTATAAAGGGAATTGTTATTTTGGTGCCATTGATGGTAAATTATATTCTGTCAGACTGGAGGAAGGTCACAAAAATTGGGAGTTCAAATCTAAGGGCAGTATAACATCCACTCCTGCTGTTGCGAAAGACTGGATTTTTTTCTGTTCCCAGGATAAGGTCTATGCCCTTGACAGAGAGACAGGTGGTTGTATATGGTCATTTAGTGTGGATTCGGTAGTTAATAATTCACCATCTGTAGCTTATGGTCTCATATATTTCGGTTCTACAGATGGTAGATTTTATGCTATAAAAGCATCAACTGGAGAGAAAGTATGGGAATATAAGGCAAAAGCAAACGCTGATTATTCTTCCGCTGTTTGTGAAGGTTTAGTATATGGCTGTTCTAAAAATGAGAGAATATTTGCTCTTGATGCTAAAACAGGTCAAAAAGTATGGGAAACTAATATTGGATCCTCCTTTAAGGCATCACCTGCTATATATCAGGATACTATTTTACTGGCATGTGAAAATTGTAAGCTCTATTCTTTAAATTCAAAAACTGGATGTATTGTATGGGAATTTATAGCAGAAGATGTATTACTGTCTTCCCCTGCTGTTGGAGATGGAATTGCCTATCTCTTAGCTGGAGGCAGATATCTTTATAGTCTCGATATGGCTAAAGGTACAAAAAAAAGTGATTATTTTATAGATAGTTCTTCTGTATCTTCACCTGTTTATGCCAATGGTACTCTCTATCTGGGATCTACAGATGGTAAATTATATTCTATAGAACTTGATATAGAGAAGAATTTCTTACAAAGAGATAGAGAAAGTATTACACATTATATTCTTGTTATTGAAGGAGAAGCTGTATCTTCCCCTGCTGTTGCCTCCGGTTATGTTCTGGTAGGGACAAAGAAAGGCTTCCTTTATTGCTGCTCTTCTGGAAGGGAAGAGTAGAGACGTGATGGAGAAAGCCATTACGCATCACTGGCCCCAGTCATAATATTCGCCGTTTATCTTCATTTTTATATCAACATGATCTACAGCGATTTTTCCTATGGTCTGTCCAACTTTTACTTTATCACCTATATAAATTTTTACAGGTTTTAAGTGTCCATATTGAGTTATTTGTTTTGCCCCGGTTTCTGTTGTTCCTGTTACTTCTACAGCAAATTCCCTATATCCCCAGTAGATTATATCTGTAACAGTTCCTTCCCATCCTGCAGGAACTTTTGTACCTTCAGGAGCAGCAAAATCATATCCCAGATGATAGCCTGCTTTTGAGCGATATTTACTTACAGATCGCCAGTCATTGAATTCTCCTGTAATACATGTCTCAGGATAATTCGATTTCATAAGATCCTTATATAATATCACATTATTTATTCGTCCAATATTTACAGATGTATTTAAATTATCCAGATCATCAAAAGGACTATTGCATCCTCCAAAGATAAAAATAATAAGAGCTATGTTATAAATAATAAAACAGATGTAGAGTATTTTTTTATTGTTTTTCATTTTTTTCTCCTTCAATCATACGGGTGAGTATATTTTTCATTTTTTCCAGTTCTTCTCCGTATTTGGCCCAGTTTCCTTCTTTAATATATTTTTGGGCTTTCTCGTAATGATTAAGTGCTTCTCTGGCCATATACTCAATAGATTTATTTTCTGTTGAATCAGCCATCCGGGAGGTACGTACATCACCAAATATCTTGTTTATCCCTTCTTCAAGATTGTCCTCCATAGCTATCTGACTTCCATATACTAATATAACTTTTTTTAATTCAGGTAGCTCACCTTTTTCAGCTTTTAAGTAAAGTGGTTCTACATAAATTAAAGAGTTTTCTATTGGTATTACAAGTAAATTTCCTCTTATAACATTGGAACCTTCCTGATTCCAGAGGGAAAGTTGTTTTGATATTTCAGTATCCTGATTAATACGTGCTTCTATCTGTCTTGGTCCATAAACCATTTTCTTCTTGGGAAAACGAAATAATATAATATCTCCATAATGTTCCCCATCACATCTGGCACACATCCAGGCAGATAGATTGTCTTTTTTTATAGGAGTAAAGGGTATCATTAATAAAAATTCTTCTTTCTTTTCTCCCGGTATACTCATTATAGTGTAATAAGGGCTCATTTCCTGCTCCCGATTGTCAGATATTCCATAAGGTACATCCCAGAGGTCTTCTTTATTGTAAAATACCTGGGTATCTTTCATATGGTATATACAGTATACTTTACTTTGCATTGTAAATAATTCCTCGGGATATCTAATATGCGCTCTTATATTTAAAGGCATCATGCCTATATCCTTAAATACTCCGGGGAAAATAGCACTATAGGTTTTTATTATGGGATCTTCCGGATCACTTATATAAAAATCAATATTTCCATTATATGTATTTATTACTACTTTTACAGAGTTTCTCAGGTAGTTTACATGATGGGTATTTAAAAATTTATAAGGTGTGGAATAAGGATATTTCCCGGATATAGTATAGGCATCACAGATCCATAAAAGTTTTCCTTCACAGATAATCATGTAGGGATCATTAGAATAGATCAGAAGAGGGAAAGCTTTATTAAGCCTGTCATGTATATTTCTATATATCATAATTCTGCTTTCAGATATTATATCTTTATTTAGAAGGATTTTAAGTGAGTTAAGATATTTTGCAAAAATTATTTTTCTGAATAAAGAAGAGATGGGAATACCACCAGTTCCCTGGTAAATACAATATTTATTCATTGTTCCTGAAGGATAGTCAAATTCCTGCTCTGAAGAGCCGCTTTCACTGGGTTTTGTTTTTACTATACTGTAATTATTGGTTATTTCTCCATAGTATATTTCAGGACGATCAATTTTTAAATCAGTTGTGAAAACAGGTGGAATATCCTTTATGAAGAATTCAGGCAGACCCTCTTTTGAGATTCTGTTTGCCGGTGAAAGACATAATCCGTAACCATGAGTATAAGTTATATGATGATTTATCCACTCATTAGTTGAAAGTTGATTGTAATCTATCTCTCTTGCTGAAAGCATGACCTGTCTGTAGTTACCATCTATAATATATCTATCTACATCTACATCTATAAAGTTATAGTAAGGTTTAATTTCCTGTAACTGTCTGTAACTTTCAATAAGTGGTTTTATATCCCATAGTCTTATGTTTTCTATTGTGAGCTTATTATTATATATACTTTTTGCCGTGAGTTCTTCATTTGCCTGAAATTCTTTTTCATTTATCCTGTTAAGCCCATAAGCTTTCAGTGTATATTCTATATTTCTTTTAATATATTCTCTTTCTTTTCCTATTTCATTTGGTAATACCACAAATTGCTGTATAATAGCCGGATAAATAAATCCTCCCACAATAGATATTATTAAGTATAGTATTATAATATATCCCGGTAATTTCCAGCTCTTTGTATATATATTTATAAGAAATATTATACCACCTGCCAGTGCTATAAAGGCCATTATAGTTAACACCGGTAATATTATAGTTACATCTGTATAACCTGCTCCATATACATTGCCTTTTGAAGAGTAAAGCAAATTATATCTTGCCAGATAAAGTCCCCAGGCTTTTAATACACACAGGATACTGGCCAGTATGGAGATATGTATTCTGACCTTATTGGACATAATAATCATATTATTTGTCGAAAATCTTATTATTTTACAAAGTATATATGTGGAAGTTATAAATATAAATATTATTGCAAAAGTAAGTATGAGCCAGGAATAGAGATATTGAAGAAAAGTAAGTCTGAATATATAAAAACTCAGGTCCTTTACAAAAATTGCATCTTCTGTATAAAAATTTTGCCCATAAATAAACTCTAATACTTCCTGCCAGTGACCTGATGCTTCCAGACCTATAAAAATACTAAATATAGCAAGTATTATATTAAATATTTTATTAGTATGAGGAGAGTAAGTTGAATCATAAATTTCTATAAGGTTGCTTTTTGAAAAGTGTACTATTCTTGGTGATAATTTTCTCATTATTGTAAGATTAATATGTAACAGAGTAAAAAAGACGATAGCCATTACTAAACCTGTAGTAAATTTAAAGAGTGATATTTTAATGAAAATAGATTTACAGTTTATTTCTTCATACCATAACCAGTCCGTATAAAAATACATAAATTTGTCTATCAATAGATAGATAATCATTATAATGAAAATCAGTAATATCAGTTTTTTAAGATTTTTCATAATTATTTTATTTCATTAAATAGATTTTCCAGGATTTTTCTATTTTCCTTTATGAAACTATAATCAGTAAGATCGATTTTAATCGGTGTAATTGATATTTTTTGTTCTTTTATGGCTTTATAATCGGAATTTTTATCAGAAAATCCATCTGGTATGTCTGAAGCTATCCAGTACATATCTCTTTTTCTGGGATCCAGGCTTTTTTCTATCCAGTTTTTGTAATTGCTTTTACCCTGTACTGTTATGACAATACCTTTTATCTCTTCTTCTGAGACATAGGGGATATTAATATTCAGGAGAGTCCTTTCCGGGAGTTTATAATCTGAAAGTTTTTCTAAGAGACGTTCTGTAAGTTTTGCAGCAACACTGAAAGTGACTTTTTTCTCATAACTGCAGAGAGATACTGCCCATGAGGGAATTCCCTGTAGAGTTCCTTCCTTTGCTGCTGCTACGGTACCGGAGTAGGATATATCGTCTCCGATATTTGCTCCATGATTAATACCTGCTATTATGAGGTCTGGTTTCTGGTCTTTTATAATATGTTTTATACCAAGTAAAATACAATCTGCAGGAGTTCCATTTGTAGTGTAAATGTTGCACCTGCTGCTATTTCTGATCTTTTTTAACCTCAGAGGGTCGAAAAGTGTCAGAGAATGACTCACGGCACTTCTCTCCCTGTCAGGTGCCACAACTAATAATTCATGGTTTTTCTTCAGTTCTTTTATAAGACTTTGAAGCCCTTTTGCTTCTATTCCGTCATCATTGGTTAGAAAGATTTTCATAGAGTCCCCCTTTTAATTAATTATTATATCATATGTGATCAAGTACAGATAATGGGTGATGGGTGGATAGATGATGGTTTAACCGGAGCGAACACACAGGTTCACCCCTGCACCATAAAGCCCATTATTTTTCACTCTTCACTCTTCCCGTCTCACCTTTTTAAGTTTTATAATCAATTTCTCCAGATTATCCCTGGTTTCCATTTCCTTATTCTCACTTATTACATTATTACTGTATGTACTTTCTATGAAAGCCGAAATTATAAAATCGATTTCTTTGAAATTATAATGATTTTTAAGATACTGACCGTATTCTAAAGGGGTCAAGTGTTTTTTATAAGGTAAATTCCGCTTCTCGAAATGGTGGCACATATCTCTGTAATATCTGCTTATCTTATTAAGCTGTGAATATTTCTTCTGAGGCCATTTTACTTTCTGGTAAATTATAAGAGATACTAAAAAAATAATAAATATGAGAAAAAAAATTTTCCCTGAATTTCCTGTGCCTTTAGTAAGCTCTAAGAGTCTTCTATACAAAGAATTTTCAAAAAGGGCTTTATTTATGTAAATAAATAAATTCTCAAAAAAATTATTTTCCTCAGTGTCTTTAACAATAGGTTCCGGATTATAGCCGGGAGTGGGATCAAATGAGATCCATCCATAACGATAAAGGAGTATTTCCACCCAGGCATGAGCGTCAGAACCCTTTATTTCATAATAGCCTGTGAGAGGATTATAGGTTCCCGGTGTATAACCTGCTACCAGTCTTGCCGAAATTCCTGCTGCCCGGCAGAGAACTACCATAGCTGAAGCAAAATGTTCACAGTATCCTCTTTTCTCTTTAAAGATAAAATTATATACATAGTCTTCGTTTTTTTTCAGAGAGGGAGTATTGAGATCATATTGAAAATTGTTTTTCAGGTATAGATTTATAGCAAGAGCTTTTTCATATGGAGTTTGATAGCTCCCGGTTAAATTAAGTCCCAGGTTTCTGACTTCTTCCGGCAGGGTGTCAGGCAATTGCAAATACTGTTCTTTTTGTTTTGTTGTATATTTTGCTCTGCCTGTTTTAAGAAGTTGAGGAGAAAAATTTGAGGAAAGACTTATACAGCTATAAACCGTATCTACCGGTAGCTGAAAAGGACTTCTTATGCATTCATATTGATCCATATAGACAAGATCTGAAGGAAAGAAAAGACGGGATGGTTTATAAGGAGCAAAGATTATATTGGGTTGTTCTTTTTCTACATAATATATTGTGATTATTTCCGTATCATCTACATTTCTTGTAGTAGGGAAGACAATAGGGGGATTATATGCAGAGAATTCCCCTGCGTCAGGTTTTGACATGATCCATCCAGATCCATTATAAGTATCAAAAGCCATTCCTCTGTGATATGTCCAGTAAGAACTTTTTACTCTTAAAACAATATTATTTGAGAGTTTTCCACGGTAATTTAAATCCAGAAATGGTGTGAAGCCAAAATAAGCATCTGGATTAAAATCTCCCCATACCCTTTTCGGGTTATCAGGAGAAAACTGGCTTATGTCCATATTATCATAGTCTTTTGTATTGTAGCCCGGGTTCAGGATGGTATTTTTTAATAGTCTTTCCAGTTGAATTCTGGCCGATATAGGAAGATATTTGAATACCATTCCCCTGTATCTTGGTAAAAGTCCGAATATTATAAAGGAGCTGATTAAACATAGAATTGTTAAAGATATAGCCAGTTTTATAAATGGCAGTGAAAGTTTTAGATCATTAGTTTGTTCTGTTTCGGAAGACTGATAATTATATATAAGTGATATTATCCCAAAAATAGTAAAAATTATAATATAGATTAAAAAAGTATTCTCTCTTCCCATAGTAGCACATATACCCATGAGGGTAAGAGCTACAAGAAGAGAATAATTAAGATCTTTTCTTGCAGGGAGATCATAACTGTGAAGTAATTGAAGCCAGAGGAGTAGTCGGGCAAGAGGCGGTCTCGGGTCATAAATATTGGTAGAGAGGTTTTTAAAATAATCTATTGCTGCAAAAATCATCAGGATAGATAGGATTACTTTTATCCACCAGTTATTTTCATTTCTTCTTTTCCAGCTTACAAAGAAACCTGTTATTGTTCCAATTATTATAACCCAGGAAGACATATTCCATTTTTCTTCCAAAAGTAGAGTGGATATTATTCCCGTGAGAATAGTGAGAAGAACTGAAGTTCGAAAATATATGGAATTCTCAGCTTTTGGTCTAAATGTCAGGATATAGACGAGTTTTTCAAAGACTGTACCTTTCGGTAATTCGAATTTCAATTTTATCACCTGAAATAAAATTCTTCTTTCTGTTATATTATCCTTTAAGAGGAAAATATTCTGTAGAGAATAATTTAAATTAAAATGCATAGGAATTTTCATTATTGTTAAATTATTAGCTTCAGTAAACATAAACCTTTTATGTTTAAAGCTATCAGCAATCAGTTTAAGGAAAAAGCTGAAAGCTGATAGTTAATAATAATTTAAATTAGAAAAAAGGTTTTTTACCAGATAGGACGAAAATTTTTAATTATGAAAAAATCTAATTGTTTTATACTTATTTTTATTTTTACTCTCTGCTTTTCCGGCATTTCTTACGGAGATACAGCGGAACTTATAGAGGCTTTAAAAAGCGATAATGAGGAAATTGTGAGTGAAGCCATGACAGAGCTGGGAAAACAGGGGGAATCTGCAATTGAACCTCTTATAGATGCTCTTTCTTCTTCTGATAGCAATCAGTGCAGGAATTCTGTAATAATTTTAGGGCGTATTGCCGATGAAAGGGTAATTCCTTCCCTTATCAATATGCTTGGCCATAAGGATGACCTAACAGGAGTATATGCTTCCAATGCCCTGTGGCGTATCGGGAATATTTCTGTTTTACCTCTTATAGATGCTTTATCTTCAGAAGATCCGAAGATTAAGTTAAATGCAGTGAAAACTCTGGGACGCATAGGAGACAGTCGAGCAGTTGACGCATTAATGGAATTTTCTAAAGATAAGGATGAACTTATCAGGGCTTATTCCATAAATTCCCTTGGTTACATAGGTGATACAAAAGCTCTGGAGATTTTATATAATGCCCTTTCTAATGATAATGAATTTGTAGGGCGCTTTGCAGTGGAAGCACTTACCAATATGGGTAAATCATCAGTAGAGTTTCTTATAAAAGGATTGAAAAGTGATAGCAGTTATATCCGTATGAAATCTGCAAGTGCTCTTGGTAGAACAGGGGATACTCGTGCAGTTGAGCCATTAATTGCATGTCTATGGGATAATAATGCAGATGTTCGTGGTGCTGCAGCCAATTCTTTAGGATTTCTTGGAGACAGGCGTGCTTTTGAAATATTATTTGTTAAAATGAGTGATGAAGACCCCCGGGTTCAGTCTTATGCTGCAGATGCTCTTATAAGAATAGGGAGTTTTGCTGTGGAACTTTTAATAAACAGATTAAAGGATGAAGATGAAAAGGTCCGTATTAATGCAGCAAGGATTCTTGGTCGTATTGGTGATGTGAAGGCTCTTCAGCCACTTTTGGATATTCTTTCAAATGATAAGAGTTATCTTGCCAGAGCTTATGCAGCAAGTGCCCTTGGTTTTCTAGGTGATCCTTCTTCTGTACCTATACTCTGTAACAGTCTGGCTGATGAAGACTCTCTTGTGAGGGCTTATTCTGTAGAAGCATTAAAGCGTATAGGTACTTCAGCTGTAGAACCTCTGATTCTTGCTCTTAACAGTGATAAGGAAATCATAAGAGCAGGAGCCTGTGAAGCCCTGGGTTTTATCGGCGACAGGAAAGCTATAGAACCTCTTATAATAATGATGGATGCAGAAGATAGGAGCCATCAAAAAGCTATGGATGCTCTTGTCCGTATTGGAGAACCGGCAGTAGAACCTCTTATCTTCAGTTTAAAAAAAGGAAATATTCAGCATAGGATCTATGTGGTGCAGGTTCTGGGTTTAATCGGTGACAAAAGGGCTGTCCCTGTTCTTTGTAATTTACTTCTGGAAGATTCAGACTCGGTTCGTATTGCTTCTGCCAGAGCCCTTGGATTAATAGGTGATAAAAATGCTGTGCCTTTCCTTTGCAGGATTCTGGAGGGAAATTACAGTGACTCTGTAAAGGTCACTGCAGTGAAAAATCTGGAACTTATAAATGATCCCAGAATACTACCTGTTTTATCAAAATGCCTTTTCCAGGAAGAAGATATAGTCAGACTTACTATTTTAAAAACCCTGAGTAATATAGAAAAAATTGATAATCCGGAACCGGTTATTTTGTTATTAAAATCCCGGAATACAGAGATAAGATACCTTGCTGCCGAAGTTCTTGGAAAAACAAAAGAGAAAAGTGCTGTAAAGCCATTGATTGATGTCCTTGAAGATAATGACTGGCTTGTTAGATATAACTCTATAAAAGCTCTTGGCCTCATATGTGACCCCATAGCAGTAGATCCCCTCATAAAAAGATTAAATGATAAAAATCAGAGAGTTCGGTTTGCTGTAGTCCGTGCTCTGTCTAAAATAGGTGAACTTGCTGTTGAACCTTTAATAAGCGTTGTGAAAACAGAATCTTCTTTTGTTGAATTTTATGCTGAACTTGCCCTGTCACATATTGGTGAACCTGCTGTTGAACCGGTGATAGCCCTTCTTAAAGATAGGAATACTTTTGTAAGACAGAGGGCTGTACAGATATTATCCCGTATCCCTGATAGCAGGGCTATTGATCCTCTTATAGAGTCTCTCTCAGATGAGGATAAATATGTCCGTGCCGGAGCTATTACTGCTCTTGGTAATATTGGAGACCCCAGAGCAGTAGATCCTATCTGTTCAGTTGTTGATGAATATGATTCCCTCAGCAGAATAAATGCTGTCTATGCTCTTGCCCATATAGGAGTACCTGCTAAAGACAGAATAATAGAGAGGCTCTCATCGGATTCGCCGGCTATAAGATCTGCTGCCGCTAAAACACTTGGCTATATTTCTCGGGCTGATACAGTGCCCTCCTTAATAGGAGTTCTAAAAGACTCCGACCAGCAGGTCCGTCTGAACGCTGTTATTTCCCTGGGTAAAATAGGGGATAAGAGTGCTATGGAACCTTTAACTCAGATGTTAAATGATGAATATAAATATGTAAGGGTTGAAGCAGCTAATTCTCTTCTTTATATAGGAGATAAGAGTTCTATTAATGCTCTTAATAATGCGTTAAAGACAGAAAGTGATTATGAAGTCAGAGGAGCTATAAATAAAACACTTAAATTGCTTGAACAGAAGTGAATGAGACGTGAGACGTGAAAAGAAGTAGGGGCGAACCCCTGTGTTCGCCCCGGTTAACCCATCACCGCTTACCCCTTAGAAAGGAGCGATTTTCCTGAATACAGAACCTCTATCAGTAGATAAAATAGTCAGGGGAAGATATAAAGTATCCCTTATTGCAGGACAGGGTGGACAGTGTTTTGTTTATGAAGTAGATGATTTAGAAGAAAAAAGGAAGGTTATTCTTAAAGTGCTGAAAACAAATCCGGATGATCCTGTTATACATGGTGAGAATATAGTTCTTTTTAAGAAAGAATATGAAATACTCAGCCGTCTGAATCATCCCGGTTTACCCAAAGCCTATGATTATTTTGAGGAAGATGGAAATTATTTCCTTGTTGTCCAGTATATGGAAGGAAAAAATCTGGAAAGATCTTTAACAGAGAAAAATGAACCATTTCAGGAAGCAGAAGTAGTTGACTGGGGAATTAAACTGACAGATATACTCCTTTATCTTTATCATATAAAGCCTTATCCTGTAGTGGTGAGAGATATAAAACCATCAAATATCCTTGTGTCAGAAGATGGTAAGATAAGTCTTATAGATTTTACTGTAGCCAAAGAGATGACTTCTCATTATAAAGAAGATACTGTGCGGATTGGTTCCCGGGGATATGCCCCACCGGAACAATATAAGGGACTTACCGATCATAAATCAGATATTTATGCCCTTGGAGCTACCCTTTATAGACTTCTTACCGGTGAAGATCCTTCTAATGCCAATTTTCGATTTAAGCCTTTAAGGGAAATTAACCCTGATTTTTCCAGAAAACTTGAGTATGTTATACTTAAAGCCATTGAATTATCCCCTGAGAAAAGATACCAGACTCCTGAAGAATTACATAGAGATTTAATTTACGTTAAAGATGAACTTGTCGGGATTGCTCATCCGGAATTTGTTGTGCCGGAAATTATTTATTCTGTAGCTTCAGAGAAAAAGAATACAACAGATGTATTTAATTTTCGGTCTTTTATAAAGAAAGCAGGAATGTTCATTCTTTTAATCCTTATTCTTAATATCATATTTCGTTATAATACCATAATTGTAACTTATTTCTTTTTTCAGGCAGATAATTTAATTAAAAAGAATGATATTAAAGGTGCCATAAGTGTTTATGAAAATATCTTACAGATAAAACCTGATAATCTGGAGGCTACTTACAGGTTAGGAGTACTATTAATTTATCAGGGTGATACTGTTACAGGGCAGGAATATCTCAGTAAATTATGTAATGATCTTAATCGTACCAGGGAGAAGCTATTTTACCATCATAAATTATATGAGGAATATAAAACCAGTGATCCTGAAAGAGGCCGTAAGGATCTGGAGATTGCCAGGTTTCTTTCTGAAATTGTTAAGAAAAGTGTGGAGATCAAGGAGTGAGACGTGAGAATGGTGCAGGGGCGAACCCCTGTGTTAGCTCCGGTTAACCCATCACCCATCACCGATTACCCATCACGATACCAGATTTGACTGAAAGTTTACAAGTTGTTAACATTTTTTAATGATTTTTTTAGGGATTATCTGAGACTTTCCCTATGAGATTATTTAATGTGTGCCAGCATCTGGGTTTTGGTGGATGAAGGGCATATTCCAGAGCTACTTTAGTCATATGTTCTATAAACCATTCATAATAAAAATATGTTATTGACCGGGGATTTGCATCAGGAACCAGATCTGTGAAATCTATAGCATAGGGTATGCCGTCCCTTATGGCCCATTCCACAATATTCATATCATAGTCCAGTGTTTTACATAGTTTTATAGAAGTCTCCACTATGTATTTACCTAATTCCCTTGATAGATGTTTGTGATCACATATGTAGTCTCTTCTGGATGGTATGTATTTGATAGGACATACATATTTTTTCCCCAGAACAAAGGTGCGAACAAAGTGTTCATATTCAATTTTTTCCTGAAGTATCATTATCTGATGGCCAGATCGATCATAAGCCCTTATTAATTCTTCCAGGTTATTTACTATAGTGAGGTGTTTCCATCCCACTCCAAGAGCAGGTTTTATTACTGCAGGAAATCCTATATATGAAGCTATTTCATCCCACTTTAGTGGATACGAGAGATTAAGAAGATCTTCCTGCTCTATAGGTCGATAACAGGGCTCAACACGATAGCTTTTTGTTGGAAGTAAAACTGTCCTGGGAAGATTTATACCCATTCTTTTTGCTACAGTGTAATCAAAGAATTTATCCGGTTCAAATCTATAAGGATTATTTATTATATAACAGCCGGAGAGTAAGGCATTTTTTACATATTCTCTTAAGAAGGGCAAACAGTGAGAAGCACGATCTATTATTATTGTATATTCACAGCTTTCAGCAGGATGTATCTCCGGTATTTTACATATCTCAGCCCTTATGCCTTCAATAGCTTTTTTATTAATTTCTTCGATGAGCCTATCAGGCATAGGTCCTTCTTCTCTATGAAGGATACCTATTTTTCTGCTCTCTTTTATTTTACTCATCGTAACACCTTTCTTTTAATTTTTCAAACAAAGTTTCTACATATATCCGGCAAATCCTTCATTTACTGAAAAAGTATAATTTAGATGCATAGAAATTTTCATTATTATTAAATTATTAGCTTCAGTAACGTTAAAATTTGTATGTTTAAAGCTATCAGCAATCAGCTTAAGGAAAAAAGCTGGAAAGCTAATAATAATTTTCTCTTATATTGCAATTTCATTACTTATATGATAAATTATACTTTGTTTTTATTTCTTCAAGAGAGGACTGGTGAGCTTTTATATATGTTAGATTCTATGAGATTGTCACCTGTAAGAAATTTTATAGGAAAAGAATTTTCCTATTTTTTTATAGTTGTTTCTATCTTTTTTTCTCTGACAGGTTCTTCTTTTGCCGGAGGAAAGGAATATATTCAGGGAAAAATTGATAATCTAGTTAAAGATTCATATCTGGAGGGTGGGAAATTTTCCCTTTACATTAAGGTTCTCAAAAGGGGTGATATTATATATGATTATAACAGTTCTCTTTCACTGGCTCCTGCATCAAATATGAAGGTCCTTACTACTGCTGCAGCTCTCTCGAAGCTTGGTTCGAATTTTTCTTTTGATACAAATGTGTACGGCAAGGTACAGAACGATACGATTACAAGTGATCTCATCCTTTACAGTAACGGTGACCCCACATATTGTGTGGAGTTTTATAAACCTCCTACAAAGGTTTTTAGAAGTATTGCTCAGAAGCTTTATTCCATGGGTATAAGAACTGTAAAAGGTGATGTATTGGGAGATGATAGTTTTTTTGACAGGCAATTAAGAGGTAAGGGATGGAAAGAAGAATATCAGTTTGAAGCTTACAGTGCTGAGGTAAGCCCTCTTTCTTTAAATGAAAACGTTATTGATCTAAAGGTGTCCCCCGGTAAAGATTACTATCTTCCCGGTATTGTTACAATATTTCCTTATGCCGGTATAATTGAGGTTATTAATCAGACAAAAACTTCTGAAACTACTCAGTCTATTTCCGTAGAGCGACTGAAGGATAGTAATAAGATAATTGTATCAGGATGGATTCCATATGATTATTCCTGTGTGGAAACCTATGTAAATGTTCATAATCCGGCTCTTTATACAACTTCTGCTTTTGCAAGAATTTTAAAGGAGGAAGGTATAAAATTGAATGGTACTGTGAGACTCATAGGTATTCCTGCAGAAATACGTAAAAAAGACGTATGTGGCCTTCTATGTGTCCATAAATCTCCCCCTCTGCCTGCTGTAATATCCTATATAAACAAAAAAAGTGATAACCTGTCTGCCGAGATGCTTTTGAAGACTCTTGGTGGTGTAACCTTCGGTCAGGGCAGTGCAGAAAATGGAAGTTCTGTAGTAAAGGATTTCCTTCGAGAGGTTGGTGTTGATACATCAGGGCTTGTTATGGCCGACGGTTCAGGTCTTTCTCCTGAGGATAGAGTAACCTCAAAACTTCTGGTAGATGTACTTTCTTATATGTACTTTTCACCTGATGGAAAAGCTTTTGTAGATTCTTTTTCTATGGCCGGTGTTGACGGAACATTGAGAAAAAGATTGAGAGGGACTCCTGCAGAAGGAAATCTCAAAGGCAAAACAGGTACTATTTCAGGCGTTTCTGCCCTCTGTGGTTATGTAAGCACTTCCTATGGTCAGACCATAGTATTTTCCATCCTTAGTAATGATATCCCCGAAGGGGCAGCCAAAGATGCGGAAGACAGGATTGTTCAAATACTGGCAAGTTGTCCCGAAGAGATTTAGTGAAAAATGAAAAGTGAAAAGAAGTGAGGAGTAAAGGGTGAGTACTATAATATATATGTACTTCACGTCTCATGACTTTAAAACACAGCAGTCAATATGTGTGATGCAAATTTAATAATATGCACACAGGGAATAAAAATAACCTGAGATAATAAGGTCCCTAAAAACATACCTGTAATTAAAAATATGGCCATTATCTTTACGTGTTTTTCAGGTCTTTTTCCTGCTACTGTCTGATCTGTTATGAGGGCACACGTAGGGTCTACTACAATACCGATTAATATGGTGGCTACTCCGTTTACTATACTGGAAAGCAATGTGGCAGTTCTTGCAAATTCAGGCATGAGGGCACTTGCGTATGTTGCTGCCATAACGCCCACTGTATGTATGGAGATAACAAGTATATTAAATACAAGAAATGCCCTGGGTATTTCCATTACATCTGATAGTTTTACTCCAAGAAAAGAGGGAAAAGCAAAAGATTTTATAAAACTTATCCAGTGACGGGGTTTCAAAATCATATTTAGAAATAAAGAGGGAAGAGATCCGTATTTTTCCATACCCCTTATGGCTTTACAGTATATATTTATAAAAGTTGGCATGAGAATAAAACCCATTGCTATACCGATACTCGCGCCAAGAATAATATATCTCAACTTGTTTTCAATCATCAGGTCAGATTCACTGTTTTTTATACTGAGATCCACTATTGATCCTACAATAGGGGCATAAACCTGCTGGGCGAGTCTGGTTATGAGAAAGAAAAAATTGTATATTGATATGGCAGTAGCCACTCTTCTGGTCATAACGGCTGAGATACGTGATACCACTGTAGTAGAGGCAAGGATACTCACTATTATTGAGATAATAACTACAGTTACCAGACTGCCCCCTTCAGCCATATTTCCTTCATTTAGATTCAGTGTGGCCCAGGAAATTACCTTTACTCCCGGCAGCAGGAAGAACTGTGAGATAATAGCTCCAAGTAAATTACCTGCCATAAGGAATACTGCTACTATATAGACATGCTTTTCCGGTCTTTTTCCTGCAATTACTTCGTCAGTAATAAGAGCAGCTTTGGGGTCCACTATTACACTGAACATAATTGCTGCAAGAGCATTTACAAGTCCTGAAAGGAGTATGGCTGTCCTGGCATAATCTTTGTTTTCGGCACTTGCATACATTGCACAAAGTACTCCCACTGTCCAGATGGCTGTTGCAAATATATTGAATATAAGAAAATTTGCAGGAACACCTTCTAATTTCAGGAGAGATACACCGAAATTGGATGGAAAAGCAAAGGCTTTATAAATATTTTTCCACGAAGAAGGTTTTAGTGTTTTTATAAGAACTTTTATCATAGAACCATGACGGTCCAGAGCACCTATTCCAGAGGTGAATATATTTACCAGTGTAGGAAGTAAAAGCCAGGCTATGGCTGAACCGAAACAACTGCCAATTATTATTATTCTTATTTGCAAGAGAAGTATATCTGTATTTCCGGTATTACTTGCCCTGTCTACATAACTTGCAAGAATAGGAAGATAAAACATATTGGCAAAACGGGTCATCATAAAAAATATCTGATAAATTGTTATAGACATGGCAACCTGACCGGTTTTTACAGCAGCAGGTCGTGATGCAACAGTAGCTGAGGTAAGGAGTGTTACGAAAGCGGAAACAACAAAGATTAAAGAAAGTTTCCAGTCAAAAAGGGAAAGTATATCACTTGTAAAAGTAATAATAGATTTCGCCTCCTTAAGAATGATATTTATTAGTATTACGCTTAATCTAAGTACTACAACAGGCAAGTTAGTATCCATCTCACAAATCTGTTCCTGTCCGGGCTCTTACGCAAAATCTATGATCCTGTTACAATGAAATCTGTTATTACAGAATATACAGTTTTATATTTATTTAAGTTATAACTTTCTCCTTTGACGGCATATCTTTT
>JAKJGF010000011.1 GCA_022704525.1 Bacillota bacterium
ATTTGCCCAAGTTTTATCAGTTTAAATGTTTCATTTTCTATTTTAAATAGTTCTTCATGAATTTTTTCAGTTTCCCTGATTTTATCATTACTTGAACCGGAAGAGAGCTTTATAAATTCTTCTATTGCTTTATCATACTCGGGTTTATAACTTCTATATTTTTCTTCCCAGTTTAGATCACCTGTTATGACACCCATAAGGGTAGAAGTAGTGAACATTTCATTCAGATAATTAATTATACCTCCAAGTTCCTGTAATCGCAGTTCTTCATCTGTAATCTGAGAAAAAGCGATATAATCATTCCAGGTATATGATATATTTACAGATATTAGAATAAGAGTCATAATTATTCCCAGAAGAAGAAGGTTATCTTGGAGGATTTTTTTTATTTTTTGCATAAATATCATCTGCACCTTTAGCTTTCATTAATAGATGAATTTTATGGATATGGGTTCACACATAAAAGCCTGTAATATAAAAATTTTGCTGAATTTAACGGTTAATTATAATATAGGTCTCTGAAATTTACAATACTTATTTTTAGAGTGTTACCTCTATAATAGTTGTAGTTTATTTTTTATAATGTTATAATTTCTATAATTATTATATGATTTTTTCAGGAATTAATATAATGTTTAAAAGCTTCAGAATAAAGTTATTTATAGTATTTCTTATAACTACACTTTTTGTATCTGGAGTATCTATATATTTCGTCTACCTTATAGCACTGAACTCTCAGCTTATTGGCCTGAAGAAAACTGTTGTCGGTATAGCTTCGACAACTGTATTGATGATAGAACCGGAAGAATTCAGACAGATTGATCCCGATAATCCTGTGCTATCAGAATCATTTATAAAAATTAATAATTTACTTCATGATGTTTTAATAAATAATCCTGATATAAGATTTGCCTATACATTAATTGGTACGAAGGACCCCAATATATGTAAATTTGTAGCCGATGCCAATTACTTTGGCAGGACTGTTATGAGTGAAGAGGATATAAAAGATATAAATTATTACGTACATAATATTCCCGAACTCAGAGAAAAGATAGCCTTTTCCCAGCCAGTAGCAACAAAATCTCTTTATAAGGATAAATGGGGTGTCCAGATTTCAGGTTATGCTCCCATAAAAGATAAAGTTGGCAATACACTGGGTGTAGTATGTATAGATCTTTCAGCAGAGAAAATAGCTTCCTTTCAAAAATATGTTACCATCTGGACTGTTGTAATTTTTATTCTGGATCTTATTATTTCTCTTATTCTGAGTATAATTATTTCTTCTAAGGTAAGTTTACCTATACTTAAGATAATCGAACATACAAAGGTAATTTCCGAGGGTAATTTTAAATCTAAAATAGAGATACAAACCAAAGATGAGATAAAAGAACTGGCAGATGCCGTTAATCAGATGATAGATAAACTTGACTATATGTTTCTGGATCTTACAAAAACTCAATCAGAACTTAAACTTACCAATCTTGACGCAATTAACAGACTTGCCCTTGCTTCTGAATATAAAGATGATGCTACATATCAGCACTTAAACAGAGTGACTGCCTTTTCCCGTGTGATTGCTGAAGCTTACGGACTTCCAGAAGAGGACGTAAGTATTATAGAACTGGTTTCACCTCTTCATGATCTGGGGAAAATCGGTATACCTGACAATATTTTACTTAAACCGGGAAGATTAACAGATGAAGAATATGAAGTAATAAAGGATCATCCTATAATAGGTTATAATATACTTAAGGAATCACTGTCTCCATATCTTAAAAAAGCAGCAATAATATGTCTCACCCATCATGAATATTTCGATGGCACCGGTTATCCCTATGGTACTAAAGGCGAAGACATACATATTTATGGTAGAATTGTTGCTTTAGCCGATGTATTTGATGCTTTAACCTCAAAGCGCCCCTATAAAGAACCCATGTCTTTAGAAGAAACAGTGGAGATAATAAAAAAGAAAAGAGGCATACAATTTGATCCGAAAGTAGTGGATGCCTTTTTAAGCTGTCTTGATGAAATTAAAAAGTACAAGAAATTTTATGAGGATAATCCTGTTAAGGTTAAACGTGAGATGGAAAATGAGATGGTAGACAGGGTTGTAGAAGAGTGAGAAGTGAAACTCATCTTTCACGATTTCACTCTTCCCTTAATGCTGCAGCAGGAGACGTCCCTGCCATCTTCATAGCAGGATAAATCCCTGCCAGGATGGAGGCAGTTATTGCCAGAAAAAAAGATTGCACCAATATAGCCTGTGGGATAACCATTTCCATTGTCCATCCGAAGGATCTACGATTTATGACAAATATTAAAACTATAGCTATTACAATTCCCAGTATAAGAGCCATGACGCCGGCAATTATACCCATTAGAGCTGTCTGTATTATAATTATTTTCCATACCTGCCCGGGTGTAAGACCTGTTGCTCTTAAAACTGCTATTTCTCTTGCACGTTCGAGTTGCAAAGCCATTAATGCACTCAGAACTCCGATAAAGGCCACTATAATTGATAAAATTCTCAATACATCAGTAATGATAAAAGTCCTGTCAAATACCTGAAGAGTTACTTCTCTGAGTGATCTGTTTGATTGTATTATTATTTCCTGATGAGGACCTGCAATTTCTCTTAATTTGTTTATAAGGTCATCTGTATTAACACCTTTTTTTGTATAGATAGCCAGTGATGATATATTACGATCATACCAGTACTTTTCATAGGTTTTTCTATTTATTACTATTATGCCTCTATCAGAGGTATAATCATAAAAGATACCGGCTATAAAAAATTTCTTTTCTCCTCTGTTTGTAAGCATAGTGATGGTTGAACCGATGCGGGAGTTGTGTAAATATGCATATGATTCCGATACTATGACGGAATCCTGTCCTTCAAAGACAGTCCAGATATTTGCAGGATTTCCTTCTTTAAAACGAAAGGATGAGTATGTTTCTTTGTCAATTGTAATGGCAATTAGCTGATTTAAACCCCTGTCTGACTCTATCATGACACCTCTATAGGTAGTTACAGATGAAATACCATCTGCTTCTGATAAAAGCTTTACCAGGTGTGGGTCAATGAGTAGATCAGAACGACTGTAAACCAGGGCTGGAGGAGAAATATATATATCTGCTTTCAGAAAGGTTTCCATCCAGACTATTACTGCATAACGCAGACTGGCTACCATAATACCAACACTTACAGTTACAGAAAGGGCAATCATAAGAGCTGCTATGGCTACTGCAGTACGGCTCAGTGATGAAGTGATACCACTGGCTGACATACGTCCGGGGATACCAAATAAATATCCTGTAATGGGTTTTAAGAGACCTGTGAATATCACTGTAATTATAGGGGTAAGAAGAGCAAATCCGATAGTAATGATAAACATAGAACCTATACTAAATATGAGATCTCTCTCGGAGAAAAAGATAAGACCTGTAGCACATATAAGTAATAATAAACCTGCCAGAGCTTCTAAAAGTAGTCTGCCTCGTGATCCGATTTCTATGGTGGAACGGCTTATAACTGTTCTTGGAGGTGCTGACGTTGCTTCCAGAGCAGGTAACAATGCCGCTATAAGGGTTGCACAAATTCCCAGTCCTATAGCTTTTAATATTGTAAGATATGAAATTGTTATATTAGTTACAGAGAGGACAAAATATATATCATTTATAGCATTAGTTACGAGTGTGACCATACCTTTTCCCATAAAAATGCCGGTAACTATACCTGTAATAGTTCCACAGATGCCTATAAAGAGAGCCTCTCCAAGGATTAATCTGAAGATTTCACCCCTCGTGACTCCAACAGCTCTGAGCATTCCAATCATTGTTCGTCTCTGCACTACGGAGAAGGTCATAGTATTGTAGATAAGAAACATACCTACTATAAGTGCCAGTGTACTTAGTGCTGTAAGGTTCAGATTAAATGCTCTTGTCATATTTGTCACTGCCTGAGAACGTGAATTTGTTGGCGTCAGTCTGTTTTCTTTTGGAAGTTCTTTTTTTATATTTTCTATGAGAATCTTCCCCTGAGGTCCTTCAGGAATAATTAGATCTATCCAGCTTATATGTCCTTTCATGGCAAGTAATTCCTGCGCTGTTGCAATATCAGTTATAAGCATATTTTCCAGGGCTCTTCTGCTCATTTCATCTGATGGTTCTATAAGACCTATAATTAGAATTTTTTCTTTTATGCTACCTGCTCTTACTGTGAGCAGATCTCCTGTCTTAATACCTAACTGCAATGATTTATCAGTAGATATCATACCAGTATAGGGACGGCTCAAAAGGGGAAATAGATTTGTTATGGTCTTGTTTCTAAAATTATTCAGATAGGGTCGGAAAGAGGAATCTGTTAAGGGTTCTATCCCAAGAAGATGTAAAGTCTGGCCCTTATACTCAGGTAAAGCTAAGAAACCTTCAATTACCGGTGCAGATGGCCTGATTTTCTTTTTAATTCTGAGTTCTCTGTAGAGATCTTCTGAAAATCCCCCGGGAGGACCGCTTATCTGATGAGTTGATTTGCCTGTTACAGTCTGAGTGGAAGTAATAAAAGCCTGTCTTGCACTTTCATTGGCAATATCCATGGATATTACTACAGCTACTCCAAGAAGGATACCTAAGATAGAAAGAAAAAATTGCCAGGGATGGTCTATTATATAGCGAAGACTTGATCTGAGAAGAATTTTACTCATTTATTTCCCTCAGCGTTTTTCTATTAACTTTTCGTTTTGGGTAGTCCTAAAGAGGTGAACTATAATTGTATCGCACAGGAGTTGGTTCTTCTAAATCTTCTAATCTATCTTCAAGTTCTCGTTGTGTAGCAGATATTTTATCTAATTTATCTTTTTCAATTCATCTATTATTAAATCTAGTTTTTCTTCTGATATTTTCATCAACTCCTCAATATATTATAACATAAACAAAATTTTAGTAAAGAATTAAACCTGAAAGGAAAATGATTATGGAAAATACAAGTTTAATCAGGAGTTATGCATTTTGAAAATTAAAAAGAGAAGGCTTCAGAATACAGGATACAGGATTCACTTCTGACTCCTGTTTAATGATGTGATACCGAATTTTAGGTCAAAAAGAAAGTAAAATTCCTTTTAGGAGAAACTCTGGGAGAGATTGAAACTTATAATCGATAGCAATTACCTTTACCGTCCATAGCGAAAATTACTATTCTATCTTTCAGGCGACTTGAACATACCATTTCTTTGCTGTGTGTGGCCATAATTATTGTTTTACCTGATTTTCTGGTAAGATTATCGAGTATGTTAAGAATCTGTTCACCTGTTTCAATATCCAGATTTCCCGTGGGTTCATCTGCAAGTATTAATATTGGATCATGAGATAATGCTCTGGCAATAGCTATCCTCTGCTGTTCCCCTCCTGAAAGCTGATCAGGGTAACTTTTTTTGCGATCAGAAAGACCTAATTGTTCCAGAATAGCCAGAACTTCTTTTATTTTTTTCTGATTTATAAGACCATTTAATTCCAGAGGCAGCAGTAGATTTTCTTCTACTGTAAGAGTAGGTATAAGGTTGAAAAATTGAAATATAAAACCTATATTTTTTCTCCTGAAAAGAGTTCTTTTATGTTCGGAAAGGTTTGTAATCTCTATATCATTTATAAAGACACTTCCAGATGTGGGAATATCTATCCCACATAACAGGTTTAACAGAGTAGATTTGCCGGAACCGCTTCGACCTAGAAGCACTATTATTTCACCCTGATTTATACCTATAGAGATATCTTTCAGGACAACTCGTTCTTTATCACCTTCGGGATAGATTTTTGTGAGATTCTGTAATTTTATAAAGGAATTTTTTTCTGAACCTTTTGGATTAGTTGACATAATCACCTGAAAATTCACAATAAGATTATTACTCTAAAGGTTTCTTGTTTTTTTTTTTATTTTCTTAGTACCGCAACAGGCAAGTTGGTATCCATCTCACAAGTCTGTCTCTGTCCGGGCTCTTACGCAAAATCTATGATTCTGTTACAATGAAATCTGTTATTACAGAATATACAGTTTTGTATTTATTTAAGTTATAACTTTCTCCATAAATTTAAACTAAATAAAACAATAGGCAATGGGCAATTTTCTATATCTCTTGCCTACTGCCTCTTGACTGGGATAATTTATTGTCAAAAACTTATTTCTTCTTTTTCTTTTCTTTTTTCTCTTCCTTATCATCTCTTACTATGGGTGGATCAGGATTTAAAGCATTCCATTCTCCGAGGAAATTAAACTTCTCGTAGTCTTTATCTTTATTCTTATCGTCTTTTTTCTTATCTTTTTTCATAATCTCATTCCTTTACTTCCTGTGAAACAGGAGTATTTTCTCCCTGGGATGTGTTGTCTTTGATCCAGTTTATAAATTTTTTCCCATATTCCACAGTTTTATCTGCAGTTTTTCCACTCAGTTCTGCTCCCTTCCTGGCACCTTTATAAGCTCCCTTTAATCCTCCCTTTATACTGGCATAACCTCCGTCAATCATTCCGGGAACAGCGCCAAAAAGGGTTGAACCTACTATGGGCCCTGCCACCAGTCCCATCACGATTCCTGCAGGTCCACCTGTGAGACCTGCAATTGGACCTAAAACCAGACCGGTTATTGCTCCGGCTGTACGAAGTACTTTTGTCATTCCCGGGCTGAAATCAGGTTTAATGTCTGATGTGGCAGCACCGTGAATACTTCCTGTTACTGCTCCTGGTACTATTCCGAGAGTTCCTCCTGCTAATTTTGCAAGTCCCCGGAAAGTCTTATGTACCCATCCTGCTTCGTCTTTTGGTGTTCCTATTTCTACTTTATCTTTAACTTCTAAATTATCTTTTTCAGGTTTTGCTATTTTTGTTTCATTAATATTAGTAGATGTCATTGAGGAAGTTATCTTCATAAAAAGTCCCCCTTTAAATATTTAATTTATTTTTATTTTAACCTATTAAATTCCCTGTGGCAAGATAGAATAATTAATAATATGTTAACTTTTTGTAAATAATTTATTAAAGATTGTAACAGACTTTTCTATGGATTTAAAAATCTATAGTTTATAAAATAGGGTTGTTCTCCCCTGCAACCCTATTTTATATTTTTCCTACAGGAGCAAGATAAACGGTAAATTCATCTTTCCCATCAACACCTAAAATAGCATCCATTTTACTCTGAAGATAGGCACCTATGGCACAGGTACCTGCACCTATGGATTCAGAAGCAAGATAAAGATTCTGACATATATGACCTGCATCTAAAAGAATTATCTTACTGGAAAGAACATGGTAACGCCATTCCGTTCTGTAGGGAATCACAGTCCAGATAAATGTAACAGCACAATCACCTGCAAAGTTTTGCCCCATACATGCATCATTAATCTTTTCATTCATTTTTTCATCTTCATATAGAAAACATAATTTATGCTCCAGTGGTAAATATCTGTAAAGACCTTTATTAATTCCTGATATCCGATTTATGAAAAGATATGTTTCAAAGGGATGGCGGGCGCCGGCAGAAGGAACAGTCTTTAATGCTGCTGCACTGCTCAGGACTTCCTTTACCCCCTGTGTGGCCCATAGTAAAAAAGAAAGTTCTTCAAGTGTAAGGGGTATTTCTTCAAATTGTCTTCTGCTTCTCCTTTTATTTATAACATTTATCAGGGGCATTTTCCCAATGGTAATTAATTCCGGAGGAATCAGTTCTATTAATATTGCATTTTCAGAACAGGGTTTTTCCATAAGAGGAGGGGGAAATTTTTTACTCTGATCTGATTGAATATACAAAGCTTCTTCTCTTAAATCATTCCTCAGGAATTTACGATGTGTTTCAATTAAATCCATAAGTTCAACTCCTTAAATGGTGAGAGGTGAGATATTAATCTCTCATGAATATACAGTAATGTACGTAATCTTTTCACTTTTCCCCTTTCACTTCGTCTCACGTCTCACGTCTCACGTCTTTTTCTCCCTGATTGCCTCCAGAACCTTTTCTGCAGTAAAGGGATATTCCCTTACCCATACACCTGTAGCATCATATATGGCAGTAGCTATGGCAGGGGCGGCTCCGTTTGTGGCAATCTCGGAAATAGATTTGCCTCCGAAGGGTCCTAATTTTTCATCTACAAAAACAAGTTCTGAACGGAAATCTTCCGGTATATCATTTATAGTGGGGACCTTGTAATCCAGAAAATTAGGATTGAGACACTTACCTTTTTCATCAAAGATCATTTGTTCATAAAGGGTATGACCTATACTTTTAATGACTGCTCCATACATTTGTCCCAGAGCAAGATCTGGATTTATTGGTGTGCCACAGTCCTGATAGGCGTGGAATGCTTTGACTTTAACAGTTCCAGTCAGTTCATTTACCTCTACCTTCGCAAAATGAGCTCCATAGGGAATAGGAGATTCTTCTGTTGTAAAGGTACCTGTTGCAATAATCTGGCCCGTTCCTTTTCCGCTCTGAGTTAACTGAGCAAGTTTTGTATAAGTAAGTTCTCCATCATCACTTACGACTTTACCAGGATAGTCAAGTGTTAATTTATCAACGGAAACATTTAAGATCTTTGCAGATTCTTCAAGAATTTTTTTCTTCATATTAAGAGCAGCATTATATGCAGCTGCCCCTGTAAAGTAAGTTCCACTTGAAGCATAGGAACCTACATCAAAAGGAGTTACATCTGTGTCTCCTGCTTTTACTGCTACTTTATCTTGATCTACCATCAATATTTCTGCCACTACTTTAACAGCTACAGTATCAAGGCCTGTACCCAGATCGGCACCACCTATGCAGAGGAAAAAAGTTCCATCTCCCAGCATATAAATAGACGCATTAGCTGCATCAATACCCGGTAAACCCGATCCCTGCTGGATAATTGCAAAACCCTTTCCGATTTTCAGATAAGGAGCAGTTCCATCTTCTTTTTCTCCCCATCTTATTGAAAAATCTCCTCTATCCAGACAATCACTGAGAGCACAGCTGGTTACCTGTTGAGGAATTCCTTCCTGTCCTTCACCAAGGCATTTTAATATGTCAAGACGATCACCTGTACGGACGTGGTTGAGTCTTATAAAGGTTAGATAGTTGATCTTCAGCGCAGTTGCAGTTTCTGCTAAAGCAGTCTGAAGGGCAAAGGCCCCTGAAGGTGCACCATAACCCTGGTATGCACCGGCAATAATATTATTGGTATAATAAACCGTGACATCATAAGACATATTTTTACATCTCAGAAGAGGTAGTGTCTTGGAACATGCATTCATAGGAACAGTAAGACAGTGAGGTCCATAAGCTCCTGTATCTGCCTGGACTTTCATATCCACTGCAGTAATCTGCCCCTGCTTATTTGCCCCTACTTTAACATTTATTATAGTGGGGTGACGTGTTCTTGAAGCAATAAACTCTTCTTCTCTTGTGAAACGGTGATATACCGGTTTTCCGGTTTGAAGTGTTATATAGGAGGAGAGTTCTTCCATAACTACATCCTGCTTTGCTCCGAAGCCACCTCCGACTCGTTCTTTAATTACATGAATCTTTATTTCCGGATAGCCTGTAGCTCTCGATACGATTCTTCTTAAATGAAAAGGTACCTGTGTGGAAGCTCTTATGACTAATCTGTCACCTTCCATATAAGTATAAACTACATGGGGTTCCAGGGGAGTGCATTGTATATGACCTGTTCTGTAAGTTCTTTCTATTATTACATCTGCCTCTTTGAAGCCTTTTTCTATATCACCTATTCCACCTTTATTTGAGGCAGCAATGTTTTTCGCAAGATCCTGTCCTATATGAAAACAATACTCTGAAGTTGTTTCATCATGGATCTGAACAGAAGGTTCATTTATAGCCTGTTCCAGTGAAAGAATGGCAGGTAAAATTTCATATTCGACCTTAATTTTATTTAAAGCTTCCATGGCAATTTCTTCTGAAGTAGCAGCTACAGCAGCCACTCTGTCACCTACAAACCTCATCTTTTTATTAATAATTCTTCTGTCATAAGGTGAGGGTTCGGGATAGCACTGGCCTGATGAACCATAAAGAGTGTGAGGACAGTTTTCATGGGTCAGGATAAATTCTACTCCTTCTATTTTCTCCGCGTCACTTACATCAATACTTTTTATTATGGCATGGGCATGAGGGCTTCTAAGGACTTTTACATAAAGTGTATTGGGATTTATCATATCTTCAACAAAACTGGGATTTGAACAGACAAGTTGTTGTCCGTCCACTTTACGTGTGGATTTCCCTACAAGTCTTAAATCACTCCTGAAAGCAGGATATTCTTTTTTATAGTTTTCATCGCCTTTTATACGTTTTGAAGCTACTTCTATGGCATCAAAGATCTGTTTATATCCAGTACATCGGCAGATAATTCCGGAAAAAGCATCTTTAATATCTTCTTCTGTGGGTTCACTTTTACGCTGGAGGAGTTCATAGGCAGCTACCAGCATTGCAGGAGTACAATAACCACATTGAACTATTCCTGTGTCAAGAAAGGCTTCCTGTATAGGATGAAGTTTATTTTTTTGAGAAAGACACTCAGAGGTTTTGATTTCGTGACCATCGATCTGTGGTGCCAGAAGCTGACAGGAGTTTACAACCTTACCATCCAGTAATATTGCACAGACTCCACATGTGCCCTCTCCATCACATCCATTTTTTACCGATAGTATTCCATAACGGCGTAACAGATGGAGTACTCTTTCTCCCGGAGCAGTATCAAAAATTCGTTTTTTTCCATTAATGGTTACACTTATTCTCATAAGATTATCCCTCCTTTTTGAGCCACTTCATAGAGAGCCTGTATAACAAGACCTCCTGCAAGTTCTTTTTTAAACCATGCCTTACCTCTGATGTCATCAATTGGATGTATCTGTTTTTCCAGGTGTTCTCTCAATTTTTGAGCATACTGATGGAGTTTTCCGTTAAATTCCTCACCAATGAGAAATTTTTCTATTTCCATTATTCTTAAAGGAGTTGCAGCGACTCCTCCAAGAGCCAATCTTGCATCTTTGCAGATACCTCCTTCCAGTTCTATTCCCAGACATACATTGATCAGAGCCAGATCATTCGAAGTCCTTGTATAACGGCATATGGCAATATGGAAATCCTTACGAAAGGGAATAGTAATTTTAGTTATAAGGTATTTTTCTTTTTTACGTATGTGTTCTAGTACTGATTCCTCATGTTTTACATCTTCTGACGAGTAAACCTCTAGGGTGGCATCCATTGCCATTAGTATGGGGATCATGTCTGAACAGGATTTACATGCTGCAATATTTCCTCCTATGGTTGCCATATTTCTTATGTGTCTGTTTTTTACATTTGAAGCGGCTGTTTTTAGCATATTAAAAGGCTCTTCATTTAATAATGGACTATCAATAAGTTCCTGTAAAGTTACTGCAGGATAAATAATCAGGTTCTTCTCTTCTTTCTTTATACCGGTCAGGCCGAGTCTGGCAATACTGATAAGACCGGAAATATGCTGTGCAGTTTTCGGATAGCCTCGGGCATTTATTTCAGTTCCTCCTGCTATAAAGCTGTAATGAGGCTGATCTGCCTTGATTCGCAGAGCATCAGCCACAGTAGTAGGTATGTAATATTCTTGAATCATATTTTTACCTCCTGATTTTGCATCATATTTTTGCCTCCTGATTATTACTTTACTTTATTATTTTACTTTGAAAAGGGAATTTCCTTCTGGTTTATAGTCTTTATTTTTGAAAGCACTTGATTTTAAGGATTTTTTTACTTGGTACCGCAACAGGAAAGTTAGTATCCATCTCACAAGTCTGCCCCTGTCCGGGCTCTTACGCAAAATCTATGATCCTGTTACAATGAAATCTGTTATTACAGAATATACAGTTTTGTATTTATTTAAGTTATAATTTTCTCCTTTGACGGCATATCTTTTGCTCCAGAGCCCGGACAGAGACAGGTGTATATGTTTTTTGGATACTTTTTTACCTGTTGCGGTACTCAGGATTCCCTTTTTTCTTTTAATGAAACAGTGGGAATATCTGTGTGTATGCCAGCGAATATCTATTGTCAGTTTGCGATTTTTTAATCAGATATGGTACGTCTTAAACTATAAGTCCAGTTCCCACTTTTAAGTATCTTCAGAAATTCCTGCATATTGTTGAATTCCATTGTTTCTATATACCATATACCGGTTGATCTGGTGCTATGGCTGTCTGATGCTATGATAGATGGTATGTTCAGTTTTTTTGCAAGAGCCAGAGAAAGTTCTGTATCCTGAGAGTTGAAATTCGACGAATCGATTTCCAGGGCATGAAATTTTTTTAGTATGTCTTCAGGAATCAGCATTTTATGGCAGAATCTGAAAGGATGAGCAAGAACAAAGGCGCAACCGGCAGGTTCAAATCTGTCCAGAACTTCTTCTATTCTGATTTTCCAGTCGGGCCGATAGGTTTCCGGCAATCCGTATACCAGTATATCATGAGTATCATATCTGGAAGAATTATAATAATTTCTGACTGTAATTTCAACACCGTTCAGTATTAATATATCAGGATATTTCTTTTGTAATTCTGTAAGTTCTTCTTTTTCCCAGGTATAATAGTGTTCTGTTATGACAATTGCATTTAAGCCCCTCTTTATAGCCATTTGTGCCATTTCCTCAGGGCTTTGTTCAGAACAACCGGAATATTTACTTGTATGACAGTGAATATCTACTCTCATTACTAATATGATGATGCCGAATTGGCAAGATCAAGTATTTTAATCGGATACTCTGCCATCTGATAATATTTACTCGTGGCATAAGAACCGCCGTAAATATCCAGTATGGCTTTATAAAGAGGTGAGGAACCGGGTTTGTCTGGCAGGACAAGATTGGTCCACACTCTCGGATCTTTTCCACCCAGTATACAGTAGTTCATAGCTCTAAGCACTGTGGCTCCTCCTCCGTTATAAGCGGCAAGTGTTAATATCCACTGCTGATATATTGTAGGATAACCATAGTTAAGATAGAAATTATTAACTCTTAGGGCCCAGGGTTTATTATGATACAGCTCCAGAGGATGAAGTATTACATTATGTTTGATTTTTAATATTTTAATTGCTGCAGCAAGATTTTTTTCTGGTATGAGTCTTTCATCAGTAGGACTGAGTGAAAGACCCTGTTCTTGAGCTTCTCTTTTCCCAATCTGCATCAGTCCTGCATATCCAGAATTACTTACAGCATCAGGACGAAAACTGCTTTCCACTGCAATAGTGGCTTTAATTAAAATTGGTGATATGGGAAGTTCATAGTTATTCCAGTTATCATTTATAGCCTGAACTATTGTCAGATTATAATAATTTTCTTTTGCTCCATATCCCCAGCTGGTATTTATATATGAAGCGATTGCTACATCATAAGAAGAAGGTTCACCATATACAGGTAGAATGATAAGAGTGGTAAAGACTATTAAAAGAGACAGAGACAAAAAATATCGCATAATACTTGGAACCTTTCTATATTCGTGTATGTAATATAATGATTGATGCTCTGTGTAAGGGTATTAAATAAAAAAAGGTGATAGTATATATACGACATAATTTTTTTTTATCCTGCAAAATTATTCAAATAAATTGTTTCTTCCGGTTCTGTAATAGTGATACCCTTAATTGTTGTAGACTTTTACTATAGAAAGGTCTATAATAATTATAAAAAAGTAAATATAGTATATTTCATAACCTGGCAAAAATAAAGGCCTGACAAAATTTTAATTTTCTCTTATAAGCTCAAAGAAATCCATAATTGACTCATTAAGATTTCTCCAGGGGAAGTAATATCTTTTAGTTTTGTCTGTGATTTTAAATCTGTTTTTCAGTATTTTTTCTGGGTCTCCATCAACTGTTTCGAGAAGTTCTTCTTCCATTGCAAAAAAGTTTTCAATTTTTTTAAAAGTTGAAAAGTCCTTTTCGGTTTTCTGTATATTCTGATTTTGTTTTGAAATTGAGGAGAATCTGAATTCAAAAATTCTTTCAAAAGAAATATGCCTATTGGTTTCTTTGTTTTTAATTGATATAATAAGGATTTCAGTGGAATTGGAAAACCAGTTCTGTATCATAAATACCAGACGGGCATCGCCTTCACAGAAGATAATATCATCAGGATACATATTTTCTTCCATCCATGTTATAAGATTATGAGCTGTTCTGTTTAAATCATTTTCAGTTGAAGGAGGATTATTCCATAAATCCTGTAAAACAGGAGGTAAATAACGTATGTCAAATACATTATATTTTTTAATGACTTCTTTTATCTGTTCTTCTGATAAAGGAAATTGGCTGAGAACAAAGAGAGATGGATTTTTGTACATATTATTATCCTCTCCACTGTTATATTCTTCTAAGTACGGCAACAGGTAAGTTAGTATCCATCTCACAGGTCTGTCCCTGTCCGGGCTCTTACGCAAAATCTATGATCCTGTTACAATGAAATCTGTTATTACAGAATATACAGTTTTGCATTTATTTAAGTTATAACTTTCTCCTTTGACGGCATATCTTTTGCTCCAGAGCCCGGACAGGGACAGGTATGTATATTTAAAATTTTTTGGATACTTTTTTACCTGGAGCGGTACTAAGGAAATCTTATTCCTTTTATTATTTTATATTTTCTATAATTCTTTTTTTTTAAGAGTTTTCCTTTAATGTTTTAGAAATAATCATTATTAGCTTGTCACATTTGATTTTATGTAGTATAATCCACTATTATGCATAGGGTTCTCTTTCATGTCGGTTCATTATCTGTATATTCTTACGGATTTATGATTGCTCTGGGTTTGATTTTTGCTCTTTTTATCGGAATAAAATACGGTAAAGACAGAGGTATTAATTCTGACCAGATTATTCTTCTGGTAATTTGTACTTTTTTTTCAGGTGTTATAGGATCAAGAATTTTATATATTATACTTAATTATACCCATTATGCCGGAGACCCTCTGAGAACTCTCAATATAAGAACCGGTGGATTGGCCTGGCATGGAGGTGTAATTGGGGGTCTTATCTTTATTATCTGGTTTTCAAAAAAGATGAAGCTGTCTTTATGGGATATGATGGATATTGGTGTAATATGCGGAATATTGGGCCTTGCTTTTGGGAGAATAGGATGTTTCCTCAATGGATGTTGCTATGGAAAGATTTCTTCTGTTCCCTGGGCAGTTGTTTTCCCAAATCTTGGTAGATTTCCCAGACATCCGACTCAGATATATGAATGTATTCTGGATATAATAGTACTTTTAGTGCTTTTGTATATCTGGAAAAGACATAGATTTTCAGGTGAAGTTTTTTGTTATTTTACGGGTCTTTACTCTGTTGTTCGTTTTATTGTAGAATTTTTCAGGGATGGATCAAATCCAATTTTAATAGGATTAAACCTTGCCCAGCTGACCAGTTTGATTATAATCTTTTTTACTTTACTCTTATACAGAAAACTTTATTCTTCCATGTTCTGATGTATATCTATTCTTCTTTGTAAGCTTTCTTCTGCTTCCTTAATAATTTGCAGAAAATTTTTGTTTTAAATATTTTTTTCATCTTCTGGCAGAAAAGCTATATCTATAGCCTTTGGTTCCTCTTTTTTTGTTAAAAAATCGTTAAATTTTTAGTAATTTATAGGCATAAGTATTTTCATTATTATTAAATTATTGGCTTCAGTAAAAATAAACTTTATGTTTAAAGCTAATAGTAATTTAAAGGTATAAAAGTGCTTGAATGAATTCCATCTTCTTCTACACAGGTAGATGACCATAGGCTGGTTAAGTAACCTGAGAATTCCTTTATTTTATCCACCTGTCCTTTTAATTGGTCTTCCTGAAACATTAACACCAGACCTGTAGTATCTTTTAAATTCATAAATGAGACACCTGTAAGGTTCTCTGTGGATATCTGATTCATAGCTATTTTGTAGTCTCTTGAATGTTGAATTGATTTTATATTACCCTTAAAAGTATCTATAGCTTTTTCCATGGGTTTCTTTGTTTTCCCTAGTGTTATGACTAAGTAATTATCAATAAAACTATAAGATACATTTAAAGGAGATGATGTAATAAAATTTTTCTTATTGTTAAATCCTTCATAAGAGATTCCTCTATATGTGCTTTTTATCAGAAGTTCAGTAGAATAATTGGTGAATAATGAAACCACTTTTTTGAAAGGTTCTTTATCCTTTATTCCGAGGGTTACAATTATATCAGGCACGGATAGGGGCAGGGATTTTTCATTTCCATCTTCATCTTTTCCCAGAGTATATCCTGTTTCTGAGTAATATCTTGGATAATTTTTTTCTATTTCTTCAATAGCCAGATCACCTGAATATGCTACATAAAATGGAGGATATTCTCCAGCAGGTTTTTCGTCTATAGGTACAATTATGTAATTTCCTTTCCCCGGTGCCCTGGGTACTTTTTCCAGGTAAGCAGGTACGAGATCCTCAACTTTTTCAGGTATAGCACCTGAATTCGCCTTCTGATAACCTGTTACGCTATCTGTAATATCATATAAATCCTTCTCACATTGTTCTACTTCATTCATTTTTTTTATGTCTTTCATATATTCCGGTGTAAATGTGTAAGATATAGACGTCTCTCCTGAAAGATTTTCTATTATATCTCTTTCTATATCTAATTCTGTGAAAAGTTTAACCATTTGTTTAAGGGATTCATATTTTTCCTGAATATTGGGAAAAGCTGCCATTATTTCTTTTCCTGTTTTCCACATAACAGTAAGATCTGAACTGACCATAATAACAGAAGAATCTTCAGGAATGATTTTCAGACTGCCCGATTTTTCTTTATTTTTATCCAGAAGAATTTTTATTATAGGACTTTCACTTGCCTTATCGAGGTGTAGATAAGAATCAATTTTAAGTCCTCCGCCATTACTTGATATTACTATTCCATAGCTTTTAAAAGCCTTCAGGGCAGGAGAAGATATAGTATTCCATGAACCTTTTGATAAGTCTTCCTCAAGAGGAGGCAGTATATTTTCCAGATTGACAAAGGTATAAGCCATAGATGTTTCAGGCATTTTATCTCTGAATTTTAAAAATAGATTATTCTCTTGTATATTTTTTTTTGTGCCGCTATTCGCCTGGAGAGATTTTTTTATTATATCGGAATTACTGGCAAAGAGAAGAGCTTTTTCTGTAAGACAGTAACTTAAATTGCCTTTTTCCAGAGAGACAATTTTATAGTTTTCATATTCTTCCGTACAGGGCTTCCACTGACTTTTTTCCTGTATTCTGGATATGAAATTTTCAGCCTTTATCCTGTCTTTTATTCCCCCTGCTATTAGATAATCAGGATATGCTTCTTCTGGCATTTCTTTTTGATATGGAACAACATCTCCAATTCCTTTTTCACTTCTATAAGCAGGATATTTCCCTGTTACTCCTGCTTCTTTATGTACATGTTCATAGCATTCCAGTAAAAAAATCTGGTTTTCTTTTTCTGAGGTATAGACGTATTTTCCACCTGCAGGGCAGAATGGTAAAGCTTCTATATAATCAGGTACCAGTTCTTTTAATTCTTTCGGGTATGTTTTATTTGTTTCATAATATTGTTCCAGGGCACCAGAGATTTTCCACAGATTTCCCTCACATTTTTCCAGTTTTCTTCTGGCTTTTGCAAAGTTATAGAAATTTTTAGTATTGAACATGGCCAGAGAGAGTTCTGGTTCAGCCCAGGATAATAATTCCTCTTCCAGGTTAAGACCGTTTTTTTCCTGAAAGTCTGACATTAATTTTTTGAGTACTTTGATTTCTTCAGTTTCATTACCTTCTTTACTATTTTTCAATTGCCATATAATGGGGTAAAAGTTTATATTTGAATAAACTTCTGCTTCATAAGGAATAAATGTTTCTGTTTGAGATTTATGTCCTGACAGAAGGTAATAATTTTTTGCACCCATAAGGGATAATCCGAGACATAGTACCATAAGGCCAAGAATTAAAATTTCTCCACTGGCCATGCCGTTATTACTTTTTACTTTTTGCATAGTTTTACCTCTTTCTTTATTTGTTATAATTAACCCTGAGTCAATCTTCAAAGATTATGCCAGTTTTCTAAAATTATTCTATCATATTTCGTATTATTATTTCAATCATGTTGACTTAAGATATTTGAGATTGTATTATGGAGAAGTGAGAAGTGAAAAGAGGATTATTTTAAGTCACCTTTTCACTATTTTAAAAGGAGGCTTAATTTATGAAAATTGACATATTCAAATCCCTTACAGAAGGTCCTCTACCTTTTGGTAAACCAGATGAATGGTATATGGAAAGACTTCCCCTTAAGGCACCTGAAGGACAGGTATTTCGTATAAATAAACACGGTTATGTGGGAGCAGAGCTTGCAGCAAGGAATTTTTTAAATAATCTGGATCCTGATGTGGCGGAGAAACGTTCTTCAAGGGTGGTATATGGAGGCAAAGGTAGAGCAGCCAGAACTGCCTTTGACGCTATGGATATCCTTTATCAGTTGAGTGAACTAAAAAAGGGAGAAACCCTGCAGGTTCAGTCAGGAGCGGTTTCAGCAGTTCTTCGTTTTGGCCTTAGAAATTCTGTTCAGATAGCCAATACAAATCTTATTGGAAGTTATGACACACAGGTTCATGAGGAATATCTTGAAAAACTCGGTCTTATAATGTACGGCCAGTATACTGCAGGAAGTTGGATTTATATAGGAACACAGGGAATACTTCAGGGTACTTATCTTACCTTTCTGGAAGCAATTAAAAAGGTAAAAGATAAAATAGGAAAGAGATTGCCGAAGATTTTAACTGCTGGATGTGGTGCTATGTCGGGAGCTCAGGGTGCGGCAGCTACTCTTGCCTGTTCTGTTATTCTTATTGTTGAACCCAGATTGGAGTCCCTGGAAAAAAGGGTTCGCTTTGCTCAGCTTGATACGATAATGACAGATCTGGATGAGGCTCTGGCTTTTATAGATAAATCTGCAGAAGAAAGAAAACCTGTGTCCGTAGGTTTTGTGGGAAATGCAGGTGTCATCTATCCTGAATTGTTAAAAAGAGGATGGATACCTGATATTGTTACTGAACAGACCTGTGCCCATGACAGATTGAAGTACCTCCCCCATACATTGAGTGTTCAGGAGGCAGATAGCCTGAGCAATGGAGATGATGAAGACAAAAAGAAATATGTTCATCTCTCTTCAGAGACTCTTAAGCTTCATATAGAAGCTATGATTAAATTCCAGGAAAGAGGAACCTATGTGTTTGATTATGGAACAGGAGCAAGAAGGTGGGCTTTTGAAATTGGAGTGAATGTTAAAAGATCTGATGGTTCCTATATATATCCTGGCTTTGTAGAAGATCTTATTAGAAGCGGATATTTTGCTGAAGGTTCAGGTCCTTTCCGTTTTATTGCCTATAATGGTCAGGAAGCACTTTATGCCTTTGAAGAGGCACTTTTGAAAGAGTTTAATGACGCAAGACATAAAACGTTTCATACATGGATAAAAAAAGCGAGAACTCTAAAACCTCAGGGAACTGCTTCCAGAATTTGCTGGCTTAATTATAGTGATAGAGCAAAAGCGGCTGAGGTAATGCATAAACTTATACCTCGGTATGGATATATTGGAATAGGAAGAGACCATCTCGATGCAGGTGGAGCCGCTTCAGTAGAGAGATGTACCGAAGGATTGCCGGGAGGATCCATAGCTGACTGGGTTATGTTGGGAGCTATGGGGGTTTCAGCTATGGGCGCAGATGTAGTGGCAATCCACGGAGGAGGAGGTACAGGTATGGGGAATTCCAGAACCTATGGATATACTATATTTCTGGATGGCTCAGAAGAATCTCTACATTCTGTAAGAAAGGTACTTCTATTTGATCCTGCCCAGGGAATAGGAAGACTTCATGCCGAGGATGTAAAAGAAACTTATGCACCCGTAAAGGCAATTAATAAGGCCGGTTATATGACCATTTTTCCTTACAGAAACAGAGCGGGTCTGGTTACCTAGTGAGAGGTGAGAAGTGAGAAGATTACTTTCTTTCACTTTTTTCTTATTGTGCCAGCCTTACAGGCAAATATTTTACCCATTCAGGATTTATATCAGCGAGGTTTATAAAATAAGTGGGTTTTAATGAACCGGGAAGTAATTTCATTCCTGCTTCTTCTGGAGTAAGATCTTTCTTTTTATAGTTACATTCTACACAGGAGGTTACAGTATTTTCCCAGGTATCTTTCCCTCCACGGCTTTTGGGTATTATATGATCTATGGTAATTGAATTATTTGTTTTAAGTGATTTATTACAATAACGGCACCTGTATCTGTCTCTTTTATAAATATTTGTTCTGCAGTATTTATAATCCATATAAGCTATATTATTATATGTCTTAAGTTTTATTACATTGGGAATTATATACTCTCTGTTTACTGTTCGAATTTTGTAACTGGAGGGTTCTATAATATCAGCTTTATCCATGAACAATAACTTTAAACCTCTCTTCCAGTTTATTACTCCTGTAGGAAGATAACTAGAGTTGAGAACCAGTACTTTCAATTAGTATACCCCCTCTGTCAAAATATAAATAAATTTGCAGAAAGATATATTATTATTCTCCAGAGGCGTAAAGAAATCCTGCTTTTGAGGTAATATAGAGAATTCCTTCCGGCGAGAGATTAAGAGATGATGTTACAGGTGATTTTATATCTAATACCCATTTTTTTATTCCATATGAATTCAGAGCATAAATTTTTCCTTCTATAGATGAAAAATATATATTTCCTTTATTATCTAAAAGGGGTGATGTTTTTATAGCACTATCGGCTTTAAAGGTCCATTTTAATTGACCCTTTGATTTTAAAGCATATAAGATACCATTATTACATGCTGTATATACACTTTTACTGTATTCATCAAAGGATGGATTATTCTGTGTTTTATCTTTTAAAATGTAAGACCACAGGCGTTCTCCTTTTGAAGAATCTATAGCAATTAAATCTCCTTTTCTACTTATGGAATATATAATTCCTTCTTCCGAGATACAGGGAGATGTAATAGATTCTGTATTTAATTTCCAGTTAAGTTTCCCTCTATCAATAGCGTAAATATAACCACTCTGTGAGGTTATATAAATAATATCTTTTTTAATTGCAGGAGAAGATTTTAGAGGTGTTCCAATATAAAAACTCCACTTTTTATTTCCCTCTGTTGTAAAGCAATAGAGGTATCCATCATTGGAACCAGTATAAATAAGACCTTTTTCATCTATGAGAGGAGAGCTTTCTATAGAACCCTGTGTTTTATACCTCCATAGAAGTTTACCCTCCTTGTTGTAAGCTTTTAGAGTCCCATCATCACAACCCAGAAAGATATCTTCTTTTCTATTTGTAGCAGGATTACCCTTGGCAGGAGAACTTAAAGAAATAACCCATTTTTTAGAACCATCCGGATTTACAGCATAAAGATTATTTGTACCTGAAATTACATATATATTGCCCTCTGCAGTTATAACAGGAGAGGTTTGATTATGCCAATCCAGAAATTTGAAGAAATTTTTACCTTTTCCGTAAGAGCTTATTTTTTCAATACCGCTTTCCACTGCTTTTAAGTTTTTCAGATTAATAACGGAATATACAATAAAGAGATTACCATTAGAATCCAGACAGGGTGAATTTAATACATAACCTCTGGTTTTATGTCTCCATATTTCAGAACCCCTGTAATTCAGAGCTATAACTTCTCCTTTCTGAGTTGCAAGATAAATATTTCCATAGGAATCTGTTATGGGAGGACTTTTAACTGTGCCTTCTATTTTGAAATTCCATTTTAATATTCCTTTTTCATTCAGACACATTAACTTACTTTCGAGACTGGTTCCTTCCCGTGTGGTAATATATTTCTGTGTAATTATGTTTATATCATCATTTGAGAGTATAACAGGAGGAACCTCTATTGTTTCTTTCTCTGAAAGGGAATATAATTTTAATTTTTTATTATCTTTTTTAATTAAATATAGTCCATCCCTCCCTGTTATGTATATATTACCTTTACTGTCTGCTTCTCCATAACTGGCATTAGTACAGATTTTTTGTTTTTTCTTTATTTTTCCCTGTTCTGATATGGTAAATAGATAGCCGTCTCCTGTGAGCTGATAGATTGTTCCCTGAATGTCCAGAAGTGGTTTACTGCAAATTAAATCATCCAATACTGCTTTCCATTTTAATGTTCCTTTCTGAGTAAGACAGTAAATTTGATGTCCGCTTGATGCATATATAAAGCCTTTTTTATCGATTGAGGGCGAATATTTAAAACTATCATCCCCCTGGAAAGCCCATTTTAGTATTCCCTCCTCTCTAAGGGCAATAATACGTTGATCCCAGGTTGTGAAATATATTGTACCATCCTGTCCTGCTACAGGATCACTGTATTCAGTCCTGCCGATTTTATCAAAAATCCATCTTATCTTCCCTTCAGAAGTTAAAGCATAAATTTTACCCTCTTCGTCACGTTCACCTGTTCCTATATATATATTGCCTTCCTTTGTGATAACAGGAGGTGTAACTCCTACATCTCCTAACCGTAAAAACCATTTTATGTTTGGAACCAGAGGGCCTTCATAGGAACTCTGGGAGTTTCTATGACTGTTCTGGCCGTAAAGAGTTCCGCTTACACCTTTAGAAGGACTGTCTGGTATGGGTGTAAATTGGACTGTTTCTTCTCCTGAGTGGAGGGAATAAATATTTCCATCTAAAGAGGTAAAATAAAGAGTTTCATCTTCTCCTATGGAAGGACTTCCCTCTATAGCCTCATGACATTTAAATTTCCAGAGGAGCTTTCCTTTTTTATTAATTGCATAAAGATAACGGTCATAGGAACCTGTATAAATATTTCCTTCTCCGTCTATTACAGGAGAGGATCTTATTATATCACCTGTCTGAAAGGACCAGTTTATATTTCCTTTCTGATCAAAAGAGTAGATTTTCCCATCATAACATCCTGTATATATATTTCCATCTCTGCTTATGGATGGTGAACCTGTCATCTTTCCTTCCACAGGAACAAGAAATTTTTTTTTATTACCGGCTATTGCCATAAAAGCATTATTTTCTTCTCCCCATATGCCAAGGTAATTTGTGTCTCCTTTTCCCAGAGAAGAAGGAGAAGTGGGATTTTCTTCTTTTCGATACCATTTTGTAATTCCCTTAGAATTCAGTGCATGAATACCGTAATCGCTCAGATAAACAGTTCCATCCTGTCCTATTACTGCCGATGCATCTTTATATTTTATTTTAATTTTCCAGATTTCTTTCCCTTTCGGAGAGATGGCATAGAAATAACCGGAGGAGTTTATATAAATGATACCTTCTTCACTTATAACAGGTAAAGATAAAGAGATATTTTTACCTGTTTTAAATTTCCATTCCTCTTTTCCATCTGAATTAATGGAATAAAAATAACCGTCGAAAGAATGAATATAAATACTTCCTTTCTGTATTATAAGTGGTGTGGAACGGATTTTCCCACCTGTTTTAAATTTCCATTTAAGATTTCCTTCGGGTTTTATGGCATAGAGATAGGAGTCATCGCTCCCTGTGTATATTACCTCATCAGAACCTATTACAGGAGATGAATGAATTTCGCCGTCTGTTTTAAAGAACCATTTCAGATTTCCTTTAACAGGCCCCAGGTTTTTTGTGTATCCTCTATGGGCAGGATCATGGGCAAACATTGGCCAGGGAGAATCGGCAGGTGCGTATGAATTCCCGGGTATGGCGGTAGAGATGGGAGAGGGAATTTCTGCAGGTATAGGTGTTGGAGTATTTTCCCTGCACCCTCCAATAATAATTATAAAAATTAAGAGTATTAAAATCTTTCTCCTAATTTTCCAATTAAAAAAGATCTGGCAAAAAGTTAACATTTTTGTATGTGTATTTCTGAAAGTTTATTTTTTACAATGATGTATATGGCAGTAAAGTTTTATCTATTTCGGTTTTCATAAGATAAATCCTTCCTTAATTGAAATGAAATCTGTAACCTCGTAATTTACTTTTTATTAGTTATCATTTCTTTTTGCTTATATGAATAAATGTTAACAATTTTGTAACAAGTTATTCGTAAAATTCCTTGTTATGTAATTGAAAAATTAATATAATAATTGTAAGCTGAGAGTTAAGGGAAAATTAACAAATTCATATATAATTAAATTCAGGAGGTATTATAATGGATAATATCAGGCAATTAGGTTTAACTCCCCACCTTACTTCAGCATCCCCTAAAGTAAAAAGAGAAATTGCTTCAACCCCGAATGATGCAGTTCAACTTGGCAGTGACAATGCAGTTCCAGAAGGAGTTCATAAAAAATGGTTATTTATGAACTTTATTGCTGCCGATTGTAATCTGAAGAAATATCAGGAAGCTAATATTGATAATCAGGAACTGGTTGGTTCTGATGCAAATACTCATATTATTGCTATGATTGATGTAGGTCCTGGAGCTAACCCTCTTGGAGGAACATGGACAGGTTGCAGGACTTTTTATGTTACTCAGGATAATGTGCCAAATAAAGTTAATTCTCCAGTAGTTGCAGATCATGGCAATAAAGTTGATATGTCAGATCCTGCTACACTGACAAAGTTTATTGTTGATAGTATGGCAAAATTCCCCTCCGATTATGTGGCCCTTGTGCTTAATGATCACGGTGGAGGTTTTACAGGTGCCCTTGCCGATGATACGGACGGAGGCTTTATGTCTACTCCACAGCTCAGGCAGGCCCTTGCTGATGCTGAAAAGATAACAGGTAAAAAGATTGATATCATTGGATATGACGCCTGTCTGATGGCAGAAGCTGAAGTTGCTCATGAATTAAAAGATAATGCGAATATACTTCTTGCATCTGAAGAGTCAGAACTTGGACCGGGATGGACCTATAGTGGAATGTTAAATAAAGCTCCAGGTATGACAGAAGCTATAGGTAGACTCCAGGAAGCTCTTGAACAGAGAATTTCAGTTTCTCCTGTGGATTTTGCAAAGATTGTTGTTGCCCAGAATGAAGTTAATCAGAGATATATACCAACATTTTCTGCAACTGATCTTACAAAAATAGATACCCTTACAAAGACAGTTGATGAATTTGCAAAGGCCATTATTGCATCAGAGGAAAAATCTGCTATAAAGACAGCCATGACAAAAGGTGATAAATACGGTAGTGGTTACACTCCCTACAAGTATCTTCGTGATCTACATAATCTGGCTGATAATGTGGGTAACGCTGTTCAGGATGTTGCAGTTAAAGAAGCAGCAAAGAATGTTAAGAAAGCATTTAAAGAAGCTATAATTGCAAATGAACACAGTTATAAATATCCAAATTCTGAGGGTTTGACCATATTTGCTCCGACCACTTCAGGGTCAGGTGTGGGTTATAAATATGGTGATCTTGCTTTTGCTAAGGAAACTCAGTGGGATGAAGCTCTTGTATCTATTGGTAAGACTCCCACCGGTAGTACCTATTTAAATGAAGATATGGGTGAAATGTATGCTACTCCTCCGGAAGTTCCGGAATTCTGGCCAGATGGTTCACCCCGTAAACCACAGGCTTAATTATAAATAGTTTTTAAAATACAGAGCAGAGTTTTCTGTTCTGTATTTTTTTAGTATAAAAGTTAACAATTCTGTAACAATTATTTTATGAAATTATCTTGTAATAAATTAAAAAATTAATATAATGAAATGTAGAGAATAATATTGCCTGTGGCATTTATTTTAAGGAGGTAAGATATATGGATGGTATTAGGAACATAGGGTTTCAACAGGTTACACCCGGCGCAGGTCAGGTGAAACCTAAAGAAGCTGAAAACCAGCAGGTTTCTGACCAGGTAAGTTTAGGCGGCGATAAAACTGTTCCTGAAGGAGTACATAAGAAATGGTTATTTATGAACTATGTTGCAGCAGACTGTAATCTGAAGGAATATCAAGCTGCCAATATAGACAACCAGGAGATTGTAGGTTCTGATGCCAATACTCATGTGGTTGCAATGATAGATATTGGCCCCAATAACACTCCCAAGGGAATTCTCGACTGGAGTGGTGGAAGAACTTATTATGTAACACAGGATAGTCAATTAGGAAAGATTAATTCTCCCGTAGTAGAAGAATATGGCGATCATATAAATATGGTGGACACTAAAACTCTGACCAAGTTTATCGTTGATATGATGCAAAAGTTTCCTTCCGATCATGTAGCACTTATTATGAATGACCACGGCGGTGGATGGGTTGGAGCAATGTCTGATGATACCGATGGAAAAGGAAAAGACTTTTCTATGCCTGATATGAAAAATGCTCTTGCTGAGGCAGAAAAGATTACCGGTAAGAAGATTGATATTTTTGGATTTGATGCCTGTCTTATGGCAGATACACAGGCTGCTTATGAATTTAAGGATGTGGCTAATTTTTATCTTGCAGCTGAAGAGACTGAAGGCGGCCCCGGATGGTCTTATAATTCTATGTTAGATGGACATCTTGAACCTAAATCAGTTTCCAGCCAGATGTCTTCAGCTATGAGATTGCTTCAGGATGCTATGAATAAGAAAATCAATGTTTCTCCTGAGGAGTTCTGTAAAATTGTTGTAAAAGTAAATGAAGAAAATCAGAAGTATATACCGACTTTTCTGCAATAGACCTTACCAAGATGGATATAGTAAAAGATGCTACTAACGGTCTTGCTGAAGCCATCCTTAAAACAGATGAGAAAGAGGCAGTCAGAAATGCTATAATGAATGCCCAGAACTATGGTGGAGGATGGGCGCCCTATAACGATATGCATGACCTTGGTCATTTGGCAAAACTTATTGATAAGGGTGTTTCTGATCCTGCTCTTAAGAAAGCAGCAGAGGGTGTGAAAAAAGCAATAGAACAGGCTGTAATTGCAAATGAAGTATCACCAAAGTATTCCGAATCCACTGGATTACATATTTATGCACCATCCGGTGGTATGGGAGCAGATTATCAGGAACTTGCCTTTGCAAAGGATACCCAGTGGGATGAAGCAATTAAGAGTCTTCCTGCCGGAAAAGAAAGTGGACAGGCTGGAAATATGGAAGATTTTGGAGTAGAGTTTTTCAATAATGCAGAGGAATTTCTCGGCCCTGTATGGCCTGATGGAACTTCTCGCAAAACAGATAGGAAATAAGGCTTTAATTGATATAAATTCAGGGTAAATATAAAACAGGGAATTCCCTGTTTTATATTTTTTGTAATAACTTTATTTTATCAAAATGTTAACATATTTGTAACAACTTTATTTAATATTCCCTTGCAATCATGCTGAGAAATTTATATAATGACTCTAGCTAAATATGGATTAAATTCGCTTAAGACAATTAAATATTAATATTCAGGAGGTAAGATAATGGATAGTATCAGAAATGTAGGATTTCAACAGATTACACCGGGTACAAACCAGGTGAAGCCAAAGGAAACATCCCAGACTCCGGGAGATCAGGTGCAGTTGGGAACAGACAGACCTGAAATTCCAGTAGGCCAGCATAAAAAATGGCTTTTTATGAATTTTATTGCTGCAGACTGTAATCTTAAGGAATTTCAGGCAGATAATATTGATAATCAGGAGCTGGTAGGTTCAGATGCAAATACTCATATAGTGGCAATGATTGATGTAGGGCCAGAAGTGAAAGCAGAAGGAGCAATAGAGGAAAGGCCTGATGTGGAAGGGACAGAAGTATCTGAAGGAGATAAGGCTTCGGGAAAACCTTCTATTATTGACTGGAAAGGTTGCAGAACCTATTATGTAACACAGGACAGCACCCCTAAAAAACTCAATTCTCCTGTTGTAGAAGAGCAGGGTATGGATGTGAATATGTCAAAACCTGAGACTCTTACAAAATTTATTGTCGATACAATGGCAAAATTCCCCTCCGATCATGTGGCACTGGTATTAAATGACCATGGTGCCGGGTTTTTAGGAGCTCTTGCTGATGACACTCAGGGTGGATTTATGTCTACACCTCAGATACGTCAGGCCCTTGCTGATGCAGAGAAGATAACAGGTAAAAGAATTGATATTCTTGGTTTTGATGCATGTCTTATGGCTCAGACAGAAGTGGCTCATGAATTTAAAGATGTAGCTCACTATCTTCTCGCTTCTGAAGAAACAGAAGGAGGCCCCGGATGGACTTATAGTGGTATGTTGAAAGACACTCCTAAAGGTACACCTTCAGACAATCAGGCTTTAATGGATGCTATAAAAAATGTTCTGGCGCAAAAGAGAAAGACTGATGGTGCATTACAGAGCAATAAAGCTATGCCGGATTCTATTAAGATGTTACAGAATGCTATGACAAAGAAAATAGATGTTTCACCTGAAGAATTCTGTAAGATTGTTGTAAAAGTAAATGAAGAACATTGTAAAGATATTCCAACTTTTTCAGCAACAGATCTGACTAAAGTAGATGATGTAACAAAAGCATCAGATGAACTCGGTAAGGCCATACTTAATACGGATAATAAGACAGCTGTAAAAGACGCCATAATGAAGGCAGAAAATTATGGTGGATGGCAACAACCAAAACCTTATGCTGATATGCGTGATTTACATCACATAGCTTCTCTTTTAGAAGGTATAGATGATCCTAAACTTAAAGAAGCCGCTAAGAAGGTAAAGAAAGCTATAGGCGAGGCAGTGGTAGCAAATGAAACTGATAAGAGTCAGTATCCTAACTCTAAAGGTCTGAGTGTTTATGCTCCAACTGATAAACCAGGCGGACTTGGAAACAAATATGAAGATCTTCAGTTTGCAAAAGATACAAGCTGGAATGAAGCTATGGCAAGTCTTGGTAATGTTCCTGCCAGTAATCCTAAGGGCGATGCAGATGCTACAGGTGGTATGGGATTAGATCAGTTAATGAATATGAGTGAGGAGCAGTTATTAGAGTTACTCGCTCAACTTTCTGGAGGATCTGAGGAAATTTTTAATCCTGATGGGACTCCCCGGAAATGGCCTGATGGATCACCCTGGAAGTCAGTTTCTTAATTAAAATACGTCTGCAGGGGCGTGAGGGCGAGGTAATCCTCGCCCTTACATTTTTTGTAGAAAAGTTAACATTTTTGTAACATAATTTTACCTGTGGATTATTGTAATTTGAGAGCTGAAATTCTATAATGAATTATAGTAGATATTAAAGAATTTTTTACCAGGAGGTATTATTATGGACGCGATGCACGGTAAAAATACAATAGATCCTCTTCGGTATGATTGTATACCGAAATTTGCAAAAGAGGCTGTACGTGAACTAAAGGATAGAGTGGAAGATCATGTTGAGCTTCGAGATAAGCTGGACCCTGATGATAAGTTATTTTTTAAATTAACAGATAAGCTTTCTCTTAATGCTCAAAAGAACAAGCCAGAAGACAGAAGAGGAGCTATTGCAGATGCTGTAAGCCAGATGGAAGCAGATGATACAGCATGGCACAGAGCAGTAGAAGAATATAGGTATAATTGGAAGGAAGAAATACCTCTGAGTGTTCCTGGTCCTGAAATAGAACTACCAGAGATCGGTTTGGAATTTCCTGTAAATCTACCAGAACTGGAAATAAAGCTACCGGGGACTGAACCGGAAGTTTCTGTCTGGAAAAAAGCTGTTAAAAAAGAAGATGAGATTATTAGATCAGACGGCTTCCCAGGTAATGAAATTACGGGTAAGATATCACCTGAAGAGGCACGCTATCGGGATGGAATAAATAGGTATCTTTATAATACCGATAAGCCGACTATAGACTGGACAGCTCAGGATAAAATAATAAAAAAAGAAGACCCTCCTTTAGATGATTGGGCCCGGGGTATGGCTGAATATCGTGCCAGATGGGATTAAAATTTGATTGCATATTTTCTTATAATATGATAAATTTAAGAAGGACTTTTGTTCCTTCTTAAATTTTTTATAGACTGAGGTGTATTAATGGCAGAAAAAAATAAGCTTGAGAGATTTGAAAAAGAAGTAAAATTACTGGCCCCCTGGTTTGATGAGGTGAAAGACTCTTATTTTAAGAAATTTAAGGAGTTTTTCATTGAAAATCTTTATAAGATGTCTGAGTTGAGTGTTTCTCCTTTTTCAAATAGCCTTGGTATTATGCTAAAAGGTAAAAATGAAGAATATATTACAAATGTAATAGATTTTATGTCTCTTACAGGTATGGCACATGAACAGATAAAAAATTTTAAAAAATTAAATGGTCATTTTCCCGGTACTGATGTTTTACTTAAAGTGGATTTTTCAAAGGACCGTAAGATTAAGCTGAGTTTTTACCATCAACGCCTTGTGTCCAATCGTATAGCTGCCAGTATAATGAGGGGAATGAATATACAGATTGCTTCTATTGCTTATTTTGTAGATGTAATAAGTTTTTTGTTAAGAAAAAAAAATCTTTATATAGGATTTAATTATAAGCCTGAGGGAGGAACTGCCCTTAAGACCTTTTTCTGTAATGCCATAGAAAAAAGCGGGTACTCTTTATGTCCCGGTATAACAGCAATAATGGCAAAACTGGACCTTTCGTCAAAACTTATAAGTTTATTTGTGGATTTTCATAATTATCTTGCTACTGAACCTCAAAGAAGTGTTTTTACCTCTATAGTTTTTACTGATAAGATTGAGCCTGTTATTAAAATTGACTATGAGGGTATTCCTGTAGATAAAGTGGCAGAAATCTATAAGTCTTTACACATGCCTTCCGGAGAAATAGACAAACTTTATTACTGGTGTAAAGAATTAAATACTGATAAGGTTACATATCTTGGAATTAAATATATTAATGACCATCCCCCGATATTTAAAAGCTATTTTACAAGAAGATATGCCCTGGAAGATGATCCTTCCAGATTAGCAGAACTTATTGAAGAGACAAAATGGATCAGTTAGGGGACTTCACTATTGATTGGTTCCTCTCGCCAGATGCTTATAGTCATAATCTCTTCTTTATCAGATGGAATAGAGATTGAAAGTTTGACATCTTCCTGAAGAGTAAAGACAATACCTATTTCATATCCCATATTCTGTACATAGGCACTGGAGTGACGGTAAAGATCAAGGGCTTTTCGCCAGGTATCTCCTATATAGAGTCCTCTTGGTGTTGGTATATTACAGGGGCTTTTTATTATTATAACTTCTACATAATCATTGCTGAATAAAATCTTTATGCCTTTTTTATATTCCCATACTACCTGTTTTATATCAGGTGAGTCACTTTCCAGTTCAGAAACATTCTGTGGTTCTCCAAGTATCTTTTTTACCTGGACCTTTGACCATCCCAGAGTTATTCCTGCCAGAGTGTCTTCTTTTTCCCTGGCATAACCTGAGGTTAAAAGGAAAAATAAGATACTTAGAAGGGATAATATTTTTATTTTCATACATTTTAACCTTTACAGGTAATCTGGCCAGAAAAATCTATTCCAATCTTCAGATAAGCTATATGAAGCTATGGATAGATCTTTCTATAATTCGCTCTCTCATTGACTGATAACAGTATCTGAAGCTATAGTTGAAGCAGTCATCTTTTCGAAACTACCCACAACATTATGCAATATTTATTTAATAAAGTCAACTGTTTATCTTCATCAGAGCTATTGAACAGTTAGAATATTTGAAAGCAGTTTTAAATGTTATACCAATGGATGGGATGCAAGGTTAACGGTAGGTTAAATAATAATCAAGAGATTATTTGTATATGAGGAGTTTTGCCTTGTCTTTCAGTAATATTTTATTTATAATGATAATAAATATTATTTATAATTTGATAACAATAACTAACATAGCCAGTATTTATTAAAGAAGGGTCCATGACCCCCCTTACAAGGGGACGAGATTTTCTGGCACGATTCTACAAAATATTAAAGGATGCTAAAAGTACAAGAGGAAGTTTTCGATACTGGTGTAATAAAGAATAATATTCTATTAATAGGAAAGTAATTATGGAATTTGAAATCTTTGAACATACGGCAGATCAGGGCATAATAGTAAGGGGTACTTCCCTTTTAGAAATTTTTATTAATGCAGCTAAAGGTCTTTCGGCTCTTTCTACAGAACCTGAACAGGTTAAATCTGTAGAAGAATTTGATATAGAGATTTCCAGAGATGATACGGATGAACTTCTGGTAGCATGGCTTAATGAATTAATATTTATTCAGGATACGGAAGGAGTTTTTCTTGTAAAGTTTGAAATATTCTTTCTTGAGCCTCCTCTTTTAAAAGCTAAAGTGTGGGGAGAGAAAATGGATAGAAATAAACACACATTTAAATCCTGTCTTAAAGCCGCTACTTATCATAGTCTCAGGCTTGAACAGACAGGAGATGGCTGGTATGGACAGGTTATATTTGATGTTTAAGGAAGTGATTCTATGGAAGAAAAATGGAAGGGTAAACTTGAGAAAATAGATAATTACAGATGGCGTATACCAAAAGACTATAAAGAAGGCATGCGTGTCCCCGGAATTATTTATGCCCATAAGAAGATGTTAGATGACATAGTATCTGATCAGGCCCCTGAACAGGTGGCAAATGTAGCATTTCTTCCTGGTATAGTAAGGAATTCCCTTGCTATGCCTGATATTCACTGGGGTTATGGTTTCCCTATAGGAGGTGTGGCGGCTACTGATGTTAGAAGTGGTGTTATATCACCGGGAGGTATAGGGTTTGATATAAATTGCGGTGTGAGGCTTCTTAGAACAGATCTTATTGCAGAAGATATTAAACCCCGTATGGCAGACATTGTAGAGGCTCTTTTTAATAATATCCCCACAGGTGTCGGTAAAGGCGGTAAGCTTAAGGTAGATCATAAAGAACTTTCTTCTGTAATATTAAAAGGTGCCCGGTGGGCAGTAGAACATGGTTATGGAACAAAAGAAGATCTTGAGCTTACTGAAGCAGGGGGAGCTATGGAAGGGGCAAATCCTGATGAGGTGAGTGAAAAGGCCATAAAGAGAAGTAGAGATCAACTGGGAACCCTGGGGTCGGGAAATCATTTCCTTGAGGTTCAGGTTGTAGAAGAGGTATATTATCCTGAAGCGGCAGATATTTTTGGTATATTTCCCGGTGGAATTACAGTAATGATTCACACCGGTTCCAGAGGTTTTGGACATCAGATTACAACTGATTTTCTTGATATCCTCGGCAGGGTATCAAAGAAATACGATATAAATCTTCCTGACAGACAACTGGCCTGTGCTCCTGTGGATTCTCCCGAAGGGAGGTCTTATTTCGGCGCCATGGCGGCAGGAGCCAATTTTGCCTGGGCCAACCGTCAGTGTATTACCCACTGGATCAGAGAGGTTTTTGAACAGGTTTTTAAACAGAGTTCTTCCAGTCTCGGTATAAGACAGGTATATGATGTGGCCCATAATATAGCAAAAATAGAAAAACATAAAATTAATGGCCGTGAGTTAACAGTATGTGTCCATCGTAAGGGTGCTACCAGAGCCTTTGCTCCCGGGCATCCTGAAATACCGGCAAAACATAGAGAAACAGGTCAGGCAGTAATAATACCCGGTGATATGGGAAGATATTCCTTTCTTGCAGTAGGGACAGAAAAAGCTATGGAAGAAACCTTTGGGAGCGCCTGTCATGGTGCAGGAAGAAGACTCAGCAGAAGTAAGGCCAAAAAGATTGCAAAAGGTAAAAATCTCCGTCAGGAGATGAAAGATTATGGTGTTATAGTAAGAGCCACAGGATGGGATACAATTGCAGAGGAAATGCCTGAAGCCTATAAGAATGTAGAAGATGTAGTAGATTCTACTACAGGAGCAGGTATTACAAGACTTGTGGCTAAAATGAGGCCACTGGGGGTTATAAAAGGTTGAGAGGTGAGGTGAAACATATATGACTGAAAATTTATTTATTGGTATTATATGTATTTTTGGAGATTTGTTTTCATTGATTTCATCTATTTTTAACTGGGATTTTTTCTTTAACAGTCGTAAAGCGCGATTTATGGTTAATATGTTTGGACGAAAGGGTGAAAGGATTTTTTATTCAATTTTTGGACTGGTTGTATCTGGTGTCGGCATAGTGGCTTTATTACTTCCATTTATATTTCCAGAGAAATAATTTAAGAGGTAGTCGTGAAAATTTGAAACTTTTCACTTTTATCATGATGGATTTATCACAAAATGAAAAAAAAGCACTTATATTAATAATCTTTTTCCTTCTTTTAGGAGGAGGAGTAAGGCTTTATTCTGCCTTTAGTGTTCGGACCAATATAATACCGTTAAATCAGAAGTCCGAACCTGTTTCTACCTTGCATCCCCTTGAGTTCCCAGATTATTCTCGTGAAACTCCCACACCTTCAGAGGAAAAGAAAGAGATTGTGTCTCATGTATGCGGAGCAGTTAAAGCAGCAGGTTTATACACTTTACCTGCTGGTAGCCGTGTGAAAGATTTTATAGATGCCGCCGGCGGGCCTTCTAAGGATGCAGATCTTGAGGCAATAAACCTTGCAAGGCATGTTCAGGATGGAGAAAAACTTTTTATTCCTGCTACAGGACTTTCGGGAACTACACCTTTTGTTTCTCCTGAAGTTTCATTTACTGAAGGCCCTGAGCCCAAAGCCATTACTCCTGGTGTTAGTCCTACAAGAACAGATGGCAGGGTTAATATAAATACAGCTACCCTTGCAGACCTGGATTCTCTTCCCGGAATAGGTCCGGTAATGGCAGAAAGAATAATAGAATATCGTAAAACAAAGGGTGCTTTTAACACTCCTGATGATATAAAAAATGTTGATGGCATAGGGGAGAAGACCTTTGATAAGATTAAAGATTATATTGTGGTAGAGTGATATGATAAAAAGAAAATTAACAAAGATTATAAATATAGGTGGAGTCAAAGTAGGTGGGCAGGAACCGATTTCAGTTCAATCTATGACTAAAACAGATACTAAAGATGTAGATAGAACAGTAAGGCAGATACATGTTCTTACAGACACAGGATGTGAAATAGTTCGCCTTGCTCTTGTGGATGAAGAAGCACTAGAGGCTTTTTCCGAAATAAAAAAAAGGGTTAAAATTCCTCTTGTAGCTGATATTCATTTTGATTATAGAATTGCTATGGGTGCTCTCAGAGCAGGTGCTGACTGTATAAGAATTAATCCCGGGAATATTGGTACCAGAGATAAAATTGAAAAAATTGTCTATGAAGCAAAAGCGAGAGAAATTCCTATCCGTATAGGTATTAACTCCGGTTCTATAGAAAAAGATATTTTGAAAAAATATGGTCATTCCACACCTGAAGCTATGGTTGCGAGTGTTCTCCGTCATATAGAGATTATGGAAGAACTGAATTTTTATTCTCTGAAGCTTTCTTTAAAATCCTCTGATGTAATGGATACAGTTAAGGCCTATAGGTTAATATCTTCTAAAAGTGATTATCCTCTTCACCTGGGAATAACAGAAGCAGGGACAACACTATCGGGAACGGTGAAATCTTCTATAGGTCTGGGTATTCTTTTAAGTGAAGGTATAGGTGATACAATAAGGGTTTCCCTTACAGCTCCTCCTGAGGAGGAGGTTCTGGTGGGATATGAAATTTTACGATCTCTCGGGCTCAGGAAAAAAGGGATAGAAATAATTTCTTGCCCTACCTGTGGTAGATGTAAAGTCAATCTTTTTTCTCTTGTAAAAGAGATAAAAGAAAAGACAAATCATCTTGAAAAATCTCTTGTTGTAGCAATAATGGGATGTATTGTAAACGGACCCGGTGAAGCAAGAGAGGCAGATTTGGGTATTGCCTGCGGCAGAGGTTCAGGAGTAATATTTCGAAAAGGTGAAATTTATAAAAAAATTAAAGAAGAAGAGATGGCAGAGGTATTACTCGAGGAAATTCTTTCTATGGCAGGTGAATAAATATATCAAAAAATTTGGCCCCCGGAGAAAAAATAAATGATAAAATATATATGTGGAATAATATAGATTTTATATATAGAGGGTGATTCTCTATGATGAAAAAGTTTTTATTAATCCTGATTTTTGTCATATTTCCTTTAATTGTCTGTGCTCAGGAGACGGGTAAAATTGAAGGTAAGGTTCTGGATATGAACTTTACTCCTATGGAAAAGGTAAAGGTTATTCTGGAAAATGGTATTATTACTACAGAGACTGACAAGGAAGGAAGATTTGTTTTTGAAAATGTTTCTTCAGGAAGGCATATAGTTACCTATGAAAGAAAGGGATGGGTTTTCCCGGAAAGTCTGGTCTTAATAAAACCCGGTACCTCTACTAAACCTCTTGAAGTAAGCGGTGACCTTAAATGGTGGGCCTATCTGGCTGTATATAATATTTTTTTTGTAATATTTCTTCTGACTTTTATTGCTAATTTTCTTCTATTTCTTGAATATTATGTTATGCCTGCACCTACAAAACTCATTGGCCCTCTTGGGATAATTCTGGGAATAGTAGCTATTATAATATCTTTTAAAGCTACCCAGACTTATTTAATTATTTCATTCATTCTCCTTATAGTTTTATCTTTATCTCTCTGTATAATGAAAGGGCAGATATATTCTAAAAAGATGCAGCAGGAGCATACAAAAAAGAAACAGGAACTTGAAATAAAAGAATCTGAAAAGAAGGACCAGTTTAAAGATTTATTAGGTAAAGAAGGTGTCGCCATTACAGATTTCAGCCTCATAGGAAAAGCTGAGATTGATAATAAGATATATGATGCTAAATCAAGGAAAGATTTTATAAAAAGAGGTCAGAAGATATGTGTACTGGAAATAGAGGGTAACAGGCTTATAGTTGAGAAAGGTTCTTACAGTAAATATACTTAATACCAATTATTCATCAATTGTACTAATAAAACAGCCTTGAGGTTACTCCAAAAAAATATGAATGCCTATACTTCTTTACCTGAGGCAATATACTCTAAATTTCGTCATAAAATTAACTTAAAACTTCCTTTAAATACGCCATTCTTTTGTCCTTCGGAGAACTTCGTTTTTCCGCAGCCTCAAGACTGTTTTTACTACGTTTGATGGTAGATTGGTATAACTCCTGATATAAAATCTGAGAGAAATAATAAAGGAGCGGTTCGAAAACCGCTCCTTACTGTTCAGGAACTATTTACCAGTCTCTATCATATCCAGGTGCCATTTCTGGTGGTAATTCTTTTTTGTTCATCTTATTCATAGCTTCTTTCCACTGAGGAACCTCTTTATTGAAAGCAAGGCTATCATATTTGCTTGATACACCGCCATAAGTTGGAATTTCAATATTTAATCCGTGAGCATCTTTATAACGTGGTTCAGCATGTTCATTTGCAATAATAACGTCTCCTATCATAGCCATAACATTCCTGGCTGATTCCTTGAGTTTTTCATCAGTTATTGTGGGATCATTTGATATAAGTTCTGCAAAATGATAGATGTCTTTTCCGCTGCTGAAACCTTTGGTCTTTCTTGCTATGGCCTGAAGAGCAACATTGGGTGTATCTGTGGCAAGAATTGAATCTGCAAGGCTGCCAGCTACTTTATTGAACTCGTTCATCTTTGTGAGATCTGTAGCGGACATAGTGGGAAGATCATTTTGATGTTTCTCTGCACAGGCTACCTGATGCTTTGCAAATTGTTCTGGAGTCATATCTATTCTTTTTTGTAAACTGTCCTGGAGACTTCCTAAGACTTCTGCTGACATTAAAATATTTCTATATGATTTTCTCATAGGAACACCGTGTTCATTAACAAAGGCTTGTTCTTGATTTTTTAATTCAGGTGTTACTTCCATAGGCTTTCCATCAGGACCGAGGACATTATTATAATTCCATCCCAATCCTCCTTCACTTTCCTGTGAAGCTACAAGAATATTCGCGTGATCTTTAAGTTCAGCTGCCACTTCTCCTGTTGCCATAAGGCAGCAATCAAAAGCCACAATATCCATTTTCACACCTGTTTCTTTCTGTGCCATATCCAGAGCTTCTCTGATCTGAGGCATAGACATCCATCCACCGTGGGAGTCGTCAGAAACTGCTCCTGACCATCCGCCTCCGTGGTCACCAATATCAAACATATAGTGCTCTGCAGGATAATTCTTTACTGTATCGATTATAAATTTTGCCATAAATTTTGGATCAGCAGAATTTACAACACCGTGGTCGGCAACAACAGGAGAATTTAATCCAGGTTTATCGTCTTGGATTAGATAGTAGGTTTTGGCTCCTCTATTTCTTGTAAGGTCCAGCATAGCTACAACATGAGTATTTTCATCAGAACCTCTGGTTTCCATTTCATCTACATCACCCAGGATAAATCTGTCAAGATTATTATCGCCTCCACCCCAGTGCATAAATGTCCATTTTTTCTGTACACCTACAGGTGTATCAACTTTGGGATCGCCACTCAGTACCACACCATCCTGAGGAAGTGGTGTACCCTCTTCTTTGGGTTTTTGCTGATTTACAACCTGGTTAAACACCTGACTACTTCTCTGATCACTAATTCTCATAATCTAAATTCCTCCTTACTTAGAATTTTATCTGAAAAAATCTTCTGTGAAATTATAATACAATAGATTATTGAAAAAGTCTGTTAAAATTTTGTTAACATTTGGACACAAATCGTGAGAAGTGAGATATGAAGCGTGAAAGGACTGGATAAATTATATTTTTTACAATAAACATTTTTTTTTCTAAAATTTCACTTTCTATGTTTTCATTCCTATAAAAACACCGATTCTACCTGTTTTACCTCCTTCTGCTCTGTGGGAGAAAAATAAATCCTTTCTGCATGAAGTGCAAAATTCTGAAAAATTTATATTTTCTTTTTTCATACCTTCCTGAAGAAGTTGAAATTTTATAGCTTTTTTAAGATTTAAATATAACTTTTTATTTCTGTATTCAAAAAATTTTTTCCCTTCAGATCCATATTCATTCTGAAAAGCTGAAAATACATCTTCTCCCACTTCATAACAGCATATATCTATACCGGGGCTCACACCTGCAATTATATCAGATGGTCTGGAGTTATAATGAGATCTTAAATTCTGTAGTAATTTTCGTCCTATGCTTTTAACTGTTCCTCTCCATCCACAGTGAGCTATACCCATAACTCCATTATGAAAATCATAAAAAAGAGTTACAGGACAATCTGCCACAACGGCCATAAGTGTAACTCCTCTATCACAGCAGATCATTCCATCTGTCTCTTTTATCCCATTTTCCCACTCATAAGCACCTCTTCCTCCATCTTCTCTTTTGACTATCTTTATATTATCGCTGTGTATCTGCTCCATGGCTATAAGTCTATCAAAGGTGAAGCCAATTTCATTTATAGCTTTTTTTCTATTTAAGATTACGGTATTATAGTTATCTCCTACCTGGAGTCCCATGTTAAGCGATTTATATGGACTCAAACTATATCCTCCCAGTCTTGTAAAAACTGCACTTTTTAAATGAGGATAAGGTGAGAAATTTTTAAATATGAGGTATGTAAGTCCTGAATTATTTTGTGTGGATTTATTAATTAATTTCATCTTTATATAATTACAAATCCTTGCTTTTTTAGATATGAGAGAATTCTGTAATTTCTTTTTTGGGTAAAGTGAAGGTAAATATACTGCCTACATTGATGCGGCTTTCAACCCATACATGGCCCCCATGAAGGGTAACCAGTTCTTTTACAAGAGCAAGTCCAAGACCTGTTCCTCCATATTCCCTTGTGGTGCTTCCATCAACCTGTCTGAATTTCTCAAATATTATTTCAAAGTTATCCGAGATGATACCAATGCCTGAGTCTGCCACAGATATTTCAAAGGACATATCTTTTTCTTCAACACGAACTTCTACTGTTCCATCATAGATATTAAATTTAATGGCATTATCAAGTAAATTTGTCATTATACGTTTTAATCGCTGGGGATCTGCATAAACTGTGCTGATTTCCTGAGGAATAATAAAAGAAACACTTATCTTTTTTCTTTCTTTTTCAGTTGGGAGGTTTTTTATACACTCTTCTATTATATCTTTTAGATCTATATCTTCACGATTTAATACTATTCTATTAGTCTGAACAAGAGAAATATCCAGGAGATCATCTATAAGTCTGAGCATGTGTTTGCCGTTTTCAAGTATATATCTGCTGCAACGCTGATATCTTTCATTTAATTCTCCTAATCTTCCGCTGGCTATAGTTTCGGAAAATCCCAGTATAGAAGTGAGAGGTGTACGTAATTCATGGCTTATATTGGCCAGGAATTCATCTTTAAGAGCATTGGCTTCCTGTAATTGATTATGGGATTCCTGAAGTTCCTGAAGTGTTCTCTGAAGATTCTCATAGAGTTGAGCATTCTCTATGGCAATACCTGCCTGATTTGAAAGGGCTGAGAGAAGTTCTAAATCAGATTTATTGAATACACCGCTGTTAACCCTGTTATCTATATATATTACTCCAAGAATTTTATGTTTTACTTTCACAGGAACACATAGTATTGATCTGATTTCATGAAGAAGAATGCTGGAACTCTTTTTAAATCTCGGGTCCTGAAGAGCATTTGTACTTAAAACACTTTCTCCTGTTTCTGCTACTTTTCGTACAATACTTCTACTTAAAGATAGATCTTCTTCTGCAACTTCCTGTTTGTCCATACGCCTTGCTGTTTTGAAAACAAAATCCCCTGTTTCAGTATCAATAAGTACAAGATAGCCTCTTTCTGCCTTCATTACATCTATAACCATATCCATAATACGATTTAGAACTTCATTGAAATCGAGGGTAGAATTAACAACCTGACCTACCTGATAGAGCAGGGCAAATCTGTCACTTTTTATATTAGGAAGTATCCTGGAATCCTTAGAATCTTCTGTCATTTTAAGAAAAATATCCTGTTATATATTATTTTTAGATTACATCTATTATTAACTACTTAATTTTGAAATTTCTAGCTTAATATCTCTTTTCCTTCTCAAAATAAAATTTTAAATAAGCTTTCATCTATGATCTATCAGTTGTCAGATTTTTGAGTTAACTTCATAACCTGACCATCAATAATTAACCTACTTTCAGACTTACCATTGATAATCATGGTGAGTATTATTTATCCTGGCACAGAAATCCCGGGTTTCTTTCATTACTGCCTCGAAGTCTACATTGTAGATAAGATTATCTCCATGGGCACTAAAAAGCATGTGAACCTTATAATTTTTTTCTCTTAATATATAAATTAATTTATCAATTGATTGTATCTTATCATGGGATGATACAATATCATTACAATCAGGATAGGGACCAATAGCCCAGTCACCTGTTATCATAGCGCCTTTAAATACAATCATAATATCTTCATATGAATGTTTCGGAGCATAAATGAGATAAAGAGGTTCTTTCCCTAATATTAACTGATAAAGGTCTGTTGTAAAAACCTCATCAAACAACCCCATTTTATTTGCTATGTCCTGTCCATAGATTCTTTTATTTTTAGTCCAGTACATATAAAAGAAGCTTTTTATAAAATAATCATTTAAAAAAGATGAGTGACCTATGAGTTTAGCCCCCGGGAAAGCTTTTTTATAATGAAATATGGAATAAGTATGATCAATATGGGCATGAGATGAAAGAATATATTTAGGCCCCTTCAACCCTTTTTTATGAATAGTTTCTTTAATTATTTCAATAGGTCTTCCTTTTCTTTTAAAAAAAGGTGGCATTTCAACAATAGCACATTCCCCGTTGTTTTCAAATAGCCAGGTGGCACATAATGGATTTCCATAACGACCTACTATGTATATACCTTCGGCACATTTATTCATAAAATGGTGAGAGGTGAATGGTGAGAGGTGAATGGTGAGAGGTAATAAATTACAACACTTCTCACTTCTCACTTCTCACTTCTCACTTCTCACGTAACCCCTCTCAAGACTTAAACATAATTATCATAGGTACTATAACTTC
>JAKJGF010000389.1 GCA_022704525.1 Bacillota bacterium
TTTCTGCACATATGCCTCATCAATGAATTTATCTGAAATACCGATGAGACAACCAATCAAAAACAACTGTTCTTTTTTGTCTGTTATGTTCTGAGCTATCTCTATAGCAACCTGTATGATTAATAATTAAATATTATATATATTTTAGAGTAAGTACAAAAAGTAATGTCCGAAAAATATTAAGTAACTATTTACCTGTTACGAGTATGTAGAGAAACTTTAAGACAAAATTTTTTAGAAATACTCTAACTTGTCTGTTGCGGTACTAAAGACGTCTTTCTTTTCCACTTCTATTCAACTAAAAAGGAGTTTTATCCTACTCCATAGAATTATTTTTTATATCCTACAATTAATTCCGTTTTTCCTAACTTTAGAGGTGCGGAATGGAAGTAATAAAATTAATCTTTTCTGTATTTTTATTAATGAGTGTTTAAGGGAGGAAGGAATATGTCTATTATCGCCAATGCAGGAACATTTATAGCTGTTTTCCCTCATTATATACTGTTACCTCTTCTTATTATAATCTATCTTGTCTTATTTTTTCGTCTCTGGGTGGGATTGACGGAAAAACAGATTTCCGGAAGATGGAAGAAATTTTTAATTGTACTTTATACATTACCATTGATAATTATGATCTCTGACATCTTATTCTTTCATTTCTTTACAGAAAGTATTATTGTTGATTACGGCAGTGCAAGTATTGGAATGGCTCGAATAGGTCACTTTTTTTACATCACATGGATTTTTATAATAATACTTCTTTTATTAATGGCCATAATACGTTTATGTAAGAAATGGATGGAAACAAAATATCCTTTGGCATATAATTATTTAACATCAATTATTTATATATTTCTATGGACTTTATCTTTATATTTTTTCTTTTATCAAAGTTTCATTTTTGCCAGTTTATTTATCTTTGTCGTCACTGTCATAATAACAATAAGACAGTTCAGGGAAAAAGGAAGATTGAAGAATTTTCCTGTCATAAATACTGTAAATATGGCACTTCTTTCGGTTTTATGGTTTTTTTCCTCCATTGTTCTTATTATACTCCTTCAGGGCGGTTCTCTTTTTTTATGGTATGACAGTGGATTTGGGAGATGTGAGCAGAACTTAAAGGAATTAGCTACAGGGGTTGAACAGTATTATACAGATAATAGTAAATATCCTGATTCTCTGCAGGAACTGGAAGGAAAATATTTAAAAAAAGTGCCTGTCTGCACCAATCTTCCCGGAGAGGAACCATTCAGTTCAAAATATTTCTGGGAAAAATTTTATGATATCAAATATTCTACTTCCGTTTATACCTATATTCATACAGCGGAGAATTATACTATATGCTGCCAGAGAGGACACCCCAAATGGTGGACTAAACCAGGATATCCAAGATACAGTCCAACAGAAGGTCTTAATATGGGTTTCGGGCAATAATGTTTATTATTCATATGAAAATCTCTCAGATTTTAATATTTATAATTACTTTTATACTTGTTACAGGCCTTATTTATTGTTCTTACCTTTATTCAGTCCATGAATTTCCCGGCCGTTTTACTGAGGAAAAGATATATATTACTATTTCGGCAAGGAATATGTCGGTAGAAGGCATTTACACATATGAAAACGGAGGAAAATCCATCTGGGTACCGGAGCTTTTTTATCCTTTCCCGGAAGGAACCGTTATTTCCTGGAAAGTCATGGAAGAAGGGGGAGAGAAAATACCATGGATTAAAGTTGTTCCTGTCTTTACAGGTAAGGAACTCAGATACAATCTTTCTCCTTATTCTCCCGGGGAAAAAAGAAAAGCTCTGGTTTCATACTGTCAGGAAGTATGTGATAACAGAGGAGTATATATTACAGAGACAACAAGAACATGGAAAAGACCGGTAAAGAAAGCACAGTTTTATATCAATCTACCCTGTAAGTGGCCTCTGAAAGATTGTACCTATAAGATAACAAAGAGTTATATAGAAAAGGACAGAAAAATCTATTTTATTGAAATAAATGATTTTTACCCTGAAGAAGATCTTGTTTTTAGCTGGAATGAACATATAGATAATTTTTAAAATTTTTATAATGACCTATACTTTTACGATCTCCGGGGAAAGCCCACGAATTGATTCGTGGGATAGTGTATGGGGCAGGTGAAAGTAAAATTATTCTTAAAAACCTTGA
>JAKJGF010000390.1 GCA_022704525.1 Bacillota bacterium
TTTAATGAAACAAGAGTAAACCTGGCACAGACACTGCTGGAACAGGGCAAAACAGAAAAAGCCATAGAACATCTTGATATTGTAATAAAGGAAGATCCTCTGAATGCAAGAGCTCATCTCTTTAAAGCCTATGCCTACGAAAACCTTAAAAAAATAGAAGATGCCAGAAAGGAATATTTAAAAACATTTTCTCTGATTTCCAATCTACCTGTTGAATATTCAAAGCAAACCTTTTTACCATATTCAGATAAAACAGTTTTTATACCATTAGACAAGCCGGTCATAGCCTACAGTATAACAACAGAAAACAGATGGACAGAACTTTATCTCGGAGAACCTCAGTTTGTCCTGAATATACCGGAAAGAAAAGAAGAGGACATAAAAAATGACATAAACAAAGAAGTCTCCAATTATAAATTGGTTCTGGAGCTTATTGAGTTTTATCTTTATGAAAGACGTCCCGATGATGCTTTAAAGAAACTCTTAACACTGAATGAGGAAAAAATAGGAAAATTTAAGATGCACAATTTAAAAGGAATGATATATACACTTCAGGGGAAAACAGATCTGGCTCTTATAGATTTTAATAAAGCACTGGAAATAAACCCTGAAAATTACGAAATCCATAATAATCTGGCTGTAGTCTATCAAATAATGGGAAATTATAATCCAGCCATAGAACATCTAAACAAATCCATAAAAGAAAATTTCTTAAATACCTGGGCTTATAATAATCTGGGTATGATTTACAACACAAAGAAAAATTATACAGAAGCTGAAGAATCATTTTATTTTGCCAAAGTTTCTGATCTTCAGTCTCCCTGGGCAAGACATAATCTTGCCTGGTCATATATGAAACTAAATAAATTTGAAGAAGCAATTAAAGAGATGAAGAAAGCAATAAATCTCTCACCGGAGGAAGTAACTTTCCATTCACATCTGGGATGGATATATCAGGAAAAAGGTGATAGAGAAAATGCTCTCACCTGCTATAAAAAAGCACTGACAATAGATCCAGCTCATGCCAATTTATATAATTCTACAGGTGTTATATTTTCTGATGAACACAAATATACAGAAGCAATAAAAAATTATAAAAAAGCTCTTGCTCTTGCTCCTCAGGAGGAACTCTACCAGCGTAATCTGGGTATAACTTATTATAAAATGAATAGATATAAGGAGGCAACAAAAGAATTTGAAAAAGCACTGAAGATAAACTACTACGCAGGGGAAAATCACCTTAACCTATCTGCTTCTCTATCTAAACAGGGACTGTTAGAAGAGGGAAACTCTTACCTGAAAAATGCTGTATCCTATAATCAAAGAGAGTATGATCCTTTACTGGATCTTATGATATTAAATAATCAGGGTGCCCTGTATCTGGAGCAGGGGAAAACAGATCTTGCAGAAAACCAGTTCAAAAATATAATACTATACAAAGATACATATAAAGATCTGGATAAAATTATATCTAATTGTTATGTCGATACCTATAATAACCTGGCAATACTCAGATATAAACAGGGAGAAATAGAAGAGGCTATTAAAATCCTGGAAAGGGCAGAAGAGTTAATTCCCGAATATCCCGATACCCTTAACAATATGGCTTATTTCTTACAGGAACAGGATAGAAAAAAATCTAAAACCTTCTACGAAAAAGCTATTACAATCCAACCAGCGAATGGCATATATTATAATAATCTTGGAGTCCTCTACCTTAAAGAAAGCAATACAGACAAAGCAATAGATACATTTAATAAGGGGATAAGAAAAGAGAACATCCTCCAACTGCTTCATTATAATCTGGGAGGAGCTTATTTAGCTAAAAATCTTTTTGAACAGGCAGAAAAGGAGTTGAAAAATATTCCTGACCACTCTCATATAGCTCCAGAGGCAAATTATTATTTAGGTCTTATTTATTTCAGAAAAGATAAGAAAATTCTTGCTGAAGAACGCTTTCAAAAAGCTATTTCCTTAAAAAAAGTATCAGATAATCTTGTTGAAGCAGGTTGGATTTTGCTCAGTCTGAAAGCTTATGATCTGGCAATAGAAAAATTCAAGAATGCCCTCGAAGTAAATCCTGATAATGTATCAGCCTGTGCGGGAGTGGCCACCTGTTACTTCAATATGGATAATATGCAAAGAGTGA
>JAKJGF010000168.1 GCA_022704525.1 Bacillota bacterium
ATGTAAATATTTACATAATAATGAGTTCGGATAAAAACCTTTTGGTTAACGTTGTTTTTTATGTAAATTTGTATAAGTTTACATAATTTTACATAAATATAAATCAACGGTTAATTTATGAGTTCTAAAGACAGTTTTGAATTCTGGCTTGCAGAACAGATACAGTCAGTTCTTGAAAAGAAATTACAGACGCCGCCTCTCCTTATCTGGTGCGATCCTGATAGAGAATGGCTGGAACTTCTTCGTAGTGTTTCAAGTACATCAGGTTTTGAATTATGGGCAGAGGCGGAGGAGCATGAACTTCTTTTAAGAGACCGTTTTTATACTGCAGAAAGAAAACCCCGTGTAGTATGGCTCCCCTGTTCAAAAGAACATATAACATGGTTTAAAGTATTTGAATTAGAAGCGGAATTTATCTGGGAAAAAACATTACTCTCTGCTCTCAGAGAATATGGCGTAAATATTCCCGGAGATATGGAACAGGAAATAAAAAGCCTTCTCTCTGCTCATGCCCGTGAGTGGTTCAGTAAGCCAAAAGATACATGGAAAGAATTTACGCCGGCTACTGCAAAGGATTCACTCGTAGATGATCACAGACTGTTACAGATACTTGCCGGTAAAGATGGAGAATTTGAAATATTAAAGAAAGAAGACAAATTTTCTATATTTTCAAGAAGAGCTGTTGAAGATTTCGGCCTTCCGGATCCGAAAAACATGGATGAAAAATCCTGGAGAATAGCAGCTACAGCAAGATTTCTCTGTACAGAAGCAGCTAAAAGTAATCCTGATGAACTTCCTCCTGATAGAGAAAAAATCATACCGGCAGGCTTACCACGGGACAGAGCACTTAAATTGCTGAAAACCTGGCAGGAAAATATTCATTATATACCGGATTTTGAAAAACTGGTAACAGAAGCAGATAAAACTACCGGTCTTACATTCTGGGCAAAGAATCTTTCATCCATGCCAGGGTCATATAGTTCCAGAGCAGTAGAAGAAACTATTTTTAAAAAAACCGTAGATAAACTGGATCTTATCGAAGATGTTTACTGTCTTACAGAAGAACTCTGTAATAATCTGCAGATATATAAAGATAGAGAAAAAGAATTCTGGGGAAGTGTGGCAACACAAAAAATCGGCTGGAACTATCTTGTATCATTTGCAAATTCTGCAAGTCTTATAGTAGAAAATAATGAAATTGAAAAAAGCTGGAAAACTTCTATAGAAGGAATAAGATGGTATGAAACCAGGGGTTGGCAGCTTGATCTGTCAGGAGAAAATCTTTTTGTGGAAACACCTGATATGCCAAAGGAACTGCATCGTATTCGTGCCCGTCTGAGAAGAACATATCTGAGAACAGTAGACAGTATTGGCCGGGTTTTTTCGGGATTACTGGAAAATAATAATTCGGATCTTATGAAATTACCGACATCAGGGGAAATATTACTTACTGAACTGAATAAATCAAAAGAACCGGTAGCACTGATATATCTGGATGCTTTCCGGTTTGACCTGGGAGCGAGACTGGCAGAACTTATTAATCAGGGGGAACCGGCAATTAGAGCCAGAGTATCAATAGCAATTGCACCTGTTCCAACTATAACGCCTCTCGGCATGGCATTCTCACTTCCAATTCAAAGAGAAAAGCTAAAAATTTCATATGATAAATCCTTTCAGGTTACTGCAGAAGGTTTTGATGGAAATCTTACAGCAGCAGAAGAAAGAAGAAAGTGGTTAACTTCTTTTTTTCAGGTAAAAGATTTCCTTACTATAAACGAAGTTATGGATAGTGCTAAATTGAAAAAATCCGGTAAAAGTCGAAAAATTATAATAATTTATGGCAATGAAATCGATAAAGAAGGTCATGAAGGTCAGCTTGAACTGACAGGTGCGGCAGAAAATCTGGAGCGATATGCAAGAGGTATCAGAAAACTTCGTGAGGCAGGATATAATCGTATCATAGTCGGCACTGACCATGGCTTTTTTCACTGGCAGCCTGAAGCCGATGAAATAGAAGATATAAAGCCTTCAGGAGACTTACTCTGGACTTCTCGAAGAGCTATGATAGGATATAATTTGAAACATAAAAATGCTATAAAATTACCTGTACCATGTTCAAATCTTGAAGCGATGGTGCCTCGAAGCACTAATGCATTTAAAACCTATGGGGGACTTGGCTTTTTCCACGGTGGAGCAACTTTGCAGGAACTTATTATACCGGTAATTATAATTAAATGGCCGGCAAAAGGGAAAAAAATTGATGTTGTCCTCAAGCCTGCAGGTTCTATAACCAGCGAAGTTCCAAGAGTGCAAGTGATCATGGGCGGACAACCGGACTTATTCGGCCAGGACTCAAATCTTCTCTCAAGGAATATAATGGTGAAAGTCTATGATCCGCAAACAGGGAAACTGGTCTTTAAACACAAAGAACCTGTTAGTGTAGAACCGGGAGGAGATTTAATCACAATACAGCTCAATATAGTAGAACCAAAACCTTCACTATCTTACGGAACTGTTCTAATAATAGAAGTCAGAGACGCAGAAGATGAAGAATTACTTTCTAAAGAAAATATTACATTGAAGGTGGATATAGATGAATGGTAATAAGACACAGGCAGAATGGATAGATAATCTCGATCAAAAACTATTTAACACTTTCCCTGGTCGGGTTGTAAGAAAAGATCTGGTTCAAAAACTCAAAGTAGGTTTCAGTATACCTGTCTATGTTCTGGAATATCTCCTGGGAAAATATTGTTCTACAACAGACGAAGAAGAAATTTCCCAGGGACTGATCCTTGTAAAAGAAGCCATTACAGACCGGGTAGTAAGAGCAGATCAGGGTGAACTTATTAAATCCAGATTACAGCGTTCCCGCACTATGAAACTTATCGATCTGGTTAGCGTAGCATTTGATGAAAAAGACAGGGGAGGGAAATACTGGGCAAAACTTTCCACAGCGGGATTGGATAAGATACATATTGATGAATCCTTTGTCCATAAATATGAAAGAGTCCTTACAGGCGGAGTATGGGCAAATCTGGAATTAACCTTTGATGAAACAATAACACACGGAGGTGTTACAAGACCTTTTGTCCTTGCCCGTATGCAGCCCATACAGATTGCCAGTGCACACTTAGAAGAATTTATAGAAGGAAGAAACAAATTTACCCGTGAGGAATGGGTTAATATCCTTATGCGCACCATAGGTTATGAACCATCACACCCGGATTTTACCTGGAGACGTAAATTACTTTATCTCCTCCGTCTTATCCCGATGGTAGAAAAGAATTTTAATCTCATAGAGCTGGGTCCGAAAGAAACCGGTAAATCCTTTGTATTTCGCGAAATCTCGCCTTATATATTACTCCTCTCAGGCGGCCAGGGATCTGTAGCTGATCTTTTCGGCTGGAAAAACAGAAAAGACAAACCCGGCCTTGTCATACGTAATGACCTGGTAGCTTTTGACGAAGTGGCAGGACAGAATTTCAAATCAGAAAATGATAAACAGATGTTTAAAGGTTATATGGAACAGGGATCTTTTTCCAGAGGAGACGAGAGAGGCACAGTTCAGGCAGAAGCAGGTATTGTATTTAACGGAAATATCGAAGGAGATATAACCTCAATTGCCAGAACGACACATTTATTCAGTGTGCTTCCTGATACAATCAGAAATGATGATGCCTTTCATGACAGATGGCATGCATATCTTCCAGGTTGGGAAATGCCCAAACTGGTACCGGAACATTTCACATCCCATCTAGGTTTTATAGCCGACTTCATAGCAGAAATATTTCATAATAACCTGAGAGCTCTTAATTTTACAGATTCCTATGAAAAATATTATTCCTTTGGAAACCATGTAGGCCAGCGTGACAGAAAAGCAGCAGCCAGAACTATTTCCGGCCTTATGAAACTTATTCATCCCGACGGAAACTGCACCAGAGACGAAATGGCCGAATACATTCAATTTGCCCTGGAAATGCGCCGCCGTGTCAAAGAACAATTAAAACGAATAAACCCCATAGAATTCTCAAAAGTAAACCTCTCTTATATAGACAAAGATACAGGAGACGAATTTATAGCAGAATGTAAAGAAATAGGAGCCACAAGACTTATACCGGAAAGTCCCCTCCCTCCCGGCGATATTTTCACCATCGGTATAGACACAACCATAGACAGAGTTTGTCTGTTCCGCATACAGGTAGCAGCCCTTCCCGGTTCAGGACGATTTCAGTTTGTAGGACTCACAACCAGAGCAGTAAAAGAATCTGCCAGAATGGGGTTTGATTACCTGAGAGCAAATGCCAGAAAAATAGGATTGGACCGTGATTTCGGAAGTTACGACTTTAATATACAGGTAATAAGTCCGACACACGGAAAAGATGCCTCAGATATAGGAATAGCCTTCTATATAGCAATACTCTCAGCTATAATAAATAAACCTATTGCCGGAAGTCTGGTAGTTCTGGGGCAAATGACAATACATGGCGTATTAAATCGGATTGAGAAGCTAGGGGATAGACTTCGTATAGCAATGGATGCAGGAGCAAAACACATACTAATCCCCACTTCCAATGCAGCAGACCTCGGAAGCATTCCGGCAGAACTGCTGGACAAACTGAGAGTGGATTTCTATTCAGACCCGGGACAGGCAGTTTTTAAGGCGATAACTGAGTGAAAAGCATTAATCAATCCGACAGAAACAAACAGTTAATAAGACAAAAGGATTCTGCAGTAAGACTGACGAAATATATAAATATAAAAGTTTATTTCCTGAAAGGGTACATTTATGTCAAAATTCCCGGGTACAGATGAACAGGTCTGTTCCTTCTGCCATGAATATACTGCTTCCTCCAGTGAGATTAAACTCATTGCCTGTGATAGGTGTGAAGAAGCACTGAGAGGTATAACAAAAGTAGGAGGAACAAAACACAAATCGGTAAAAATAATTACAGAACCGAAGGTAGTTAAAAAAGTAGCCTCTCTTCCTCTTATTTCTCCTAGAAAAATCTTTGAACTTCTGGAAAAGCAGGGTTACAGAGGACAGGATGTGGCAAGAAAAGCCGTTTCCCTTATGGCTTACAGGCATATAAAGAGATTAAAAAGAATTTATATGCATAAGATGGATAGAAAAGCCCTTTCTTCTAAATTTAATTATTTATTTATAGGGCCTACAGGTTGTGGAAAAACCTATATGGTAGAATTACTTTTCAATAAAATCCTGAGACTTCCCAATATTATAGTGGATATAACAACCTTTTCGGAAACAGGCTATATAGGAGAAGATGTAACTACAATACTTACAAGACTGATTAATGCCGCAGATGGTGACCACCAGTGGGCTTCCTGCGGGATTGTCTGTATAGATGAATTTGACAAACTTGCTACAAGCAGGAGTAATGCAAGATTCAGCGGAGAAGGAACCACAAAGGATGTATCAGGTCTGGGAGTCCAGAGGGAACTCTTAAAAATGCTTGAAAGCACGGAGATTCTTGTTCCCCTTGATTACGGCTATTCCGCTTACGGTGAGAAGGTTGCCCTACCCACTGTGGATATTTCTTTCCTCGCCTGTGGAGCTTTTTCCGGTTTCAAAGAATTATCCTTTCTTAAAAGTGACACATCAAAAATGGGTCTCATAAAGGCACCCAAACCGGGTTTTAAAGAAAAAATAGCAGTAATGTTCGAGGAAACTGAAATAGAAAATATAGAAGTATTTCAATCCTATGGTTTTCTTCCGGAATTACTTGGAAGATTTACAAGATTCATCCCTTTTGAACCGTTAGATGAAAAGACCCTTAAGAGTATCCTCCAGGATAATGTTATAAGTAAATTTCAGGAAGAATTTTTTGACGAAGGGTTTGAACTCATCATAAAGGATGACGTAATAGATTATATTGTCAGTAAAAGTATAAAAAGACAGACAGGAGCCAGAGGACTCAATTCCATTCTGACGAAATGCCTTGAAGAAATTGCCTATGACAATTTCTTCAGTGGTAAACAGGGTAAGATTTATGTTAGAATAGAAGATGATAAACTGGTGACGAAAATTAAGGCGTAATGGATGAAGGAGGCTAATTTATGAATTGTCAGGGTTGTTATAATGAATGCCGGCCGGGAGCCAAATTCTGCAGCCGATGTGGTCATCGTTTCGGCACATCAGTCAGTGCTTCAGAATTTACACCTCCCCCGGCTGCTTCGCCTTTTGAAGTAGAGATACCTGCTCATCAGGCAAATCCTTATGCAATAGAGAAATACGGCAGTGAGGGATCTTATCAAATGGATCAATTACAGGTAGAAGACTTAAGAAAAAAAGCAAAGAAGATAGTAGTACTTTTCGCTTCTGTTGCCGCAGGTCTTACGTTACTATGGCTTCCTTTTATAGATCTGGTATTTCTTTTACCTTTACTGTGTTATATGGTTATTACCATATCCAATATATTCGGTCAGAAATTCACCTTTGCTATGGCTAAAGAATTAATTATGACATGTATTGCCGGCACTTTAACCTTTCTCGGAAGCTATGCCTGTGGTAAATTTATTCCAGTTGTAGGAGGGATTCTTACTGCACCTCTCATATACGGTTGCACCTATGGGATTGGAGATGTTGCTATTGCCTATTTCAGCCAGGAAGGGAAACTTTCGAGAGCCCAGATGAGAGAAATATATAACAGAGGATTTCAGAACAGTAAAAAATATTACAGTGGTGATTTAGATGAGGCAAAACAATCCCTCAGGAATATAAAGGACTACATTTCCCCTGAAGAATATGAAAGGATAAAGAAAAGACTCGGATAATTATAGCAATCAGCAATCAACAATCAGCTTAAGGGGAAAAAACTGATTGCTGACTGCTGATTGCTTTATCTTACTAACCGCCTCAGATGGCTTTAAAATCTATCACATATTTCTGCTGTGGATAATAGCCTTTTATTACTACCTGATGAGGATCTTTTGTTACTTTGAAATCCTGATAGGCCATATGGCCATCTATTGCCCATTCTTTTCCATTATCTGTAATTGTAAACTGTCTTTCCGGTATATTTCCTTTTACTTTTGTAACGTTTCCTTCTGTAGTGATGGTATAACTGAGATTATCATCATAACCCTTTACATAGGTCTTATTTCCCTCTTTTGTTATAGTAAAATTCTGAACTGCCTTTTCACCTGTTACAAAGGTCTTATTTCCTTCCTGTTTTACCTGATAATCAAATCTTCCATTGTCATCGTCTTTACAATCTATTTTTCTTTCTCCGTCTTTATCGGTTATGGTATAATCCTGCCAGTCATAAAAACCATCAATAGTTGTGGCTTTTTCATCACTTACCACCTGGAAATCTCTTTGAGGATAAAGTATTCCTGACTCAGGAACAGGTTCTCCTTCTCCCGGTTGAAGATGTCCTGTTATAGATACCTTTCCACTCTCAGGAGGGCGTGTAACAATTATAGATTCGCCATCAAGAGATATACCCACTCCCTTCTGTATTTCCAGACCTATAGGAACAAGATTATAGCGATCACCGGGAGGAATCTGGGGATTCAATCTACCTGTATAAGCACCTACTATCAGGTTCAGGCCTCCGCCCTTTTCACCGGAAAGAATTACCTGATCTTTTTGTTCCAGTCCTTTATCATCTGGTTTCTTCTGAGATTTTAAAAGCTGTTCTGTGTTCTTAATATCGGTTCTATTTATTTTCATAAACCTGCCCCTCTCCATAAAAAATTTAAATATTTACCCTCTTTTACCTTAACATAAATTCCTGAAAAAAATAATAATACTTTGTTAAAAATTTGTTAACTTTTATTACAAAAATAAAAGAGGCTAACTCCAGCCTCTTTTATTTATTATCTATATTTTAACCCTGGGCTTTATACTCCTGATAACTTGCCATTACTCTCTGAACATAGGTCTGAGTTTCCTTAAAGGGAGGAACTCCTCCATATTTCTTTACATTACCGGGGCCTGCATTGTAAGCGGCCACTGCAAGTCGCACATCACCTTTAAATTGTTTCAGTAGCTGACCTATATATTTTGCTCCACCCATTATATTCTGGCCGGGATCATAAGCATTGTTGACACCAAGACCTCTTGCAGTTCCTGGCATAAGTTGCATAAGTCCCTGGGCACCACAGTGAGAAGTTGCTCTGGGGTTAAAGTTGGATTCATTTTTTATTATAGCTTTTATAAGAGCAGGATCAACTCCATTTTTCTGAGCTTCCATATTTATAATATCTGAATACTGTCCTGATACAGGTTTTCCACCGGCACCTGTTAGACCTCCCTGGTTTGCCATTGGGCCCACACCTGCTCCACCACCGGGAGCACCACCTGCATAGGCTCCTGCATAGGGTCCATTAGGTCCTACTCCTGCATAGGCTCCTGCTCCTGGCATACCATAACCTCCGCCAAATCCACCGGGCATTCCACCCATCATACCGGGCATTCCACCCATCATACCGGGCATCATTCCACCCATAAAGGGATTTGCTCCTCCGCCCATCATACCCATCATCATCTGCATCATCTGCATCATCATCTGCATCATCTGCATCATAGGATTCTGCTGACCCATCATAGGATTACCAAGGAAATTACCCAGTCCATTGGCCATCATAGGACTAAAGCCTGCCATGTCGGGCATTCCACCCATCATACCGGGCATTCCCATACCGGGCATTCCGCCCATACAGGGCTGACAGGTTCCGCCACCCATTCCACTCATCATATTCATCATCATCTGCATCATCTGCATCATGGGATTCTGCTGAATACCCATTCCACCTATACCCTGCTGACTGAAATAATTATTTACAATTGTTGTATTATTTATACTGTTTCCGATTCCTATTCCCATCTTTATTCCTCCTTAATTATATATAACTGATGTTAAAACTCTTCATGTAATATTATCACTTAATTATTTAAAAAGTAAAGAGCAGAGTTAAACTTTTTCTAAAAAAAACTCTATTGCCTTTTGAAGCTGAATATCATCACTCTCATTCTCAATAACAAGTTTATCCATTTCTATTTTTATATCAGGTTCAAGACCGGCTTTATCAATATTCCTGTTTGAAGGTGTAAAATAATAGGCACCTGTTAACTTTAAGACTCCTGAAATACCAAGAGGGTATACAGTCTGAACACTGCCTTTCCCGAAGGTTTTTACCCCCATAAGGGTTCCTCTTTTATTATCCTGAATAGCTCCTGCAGTGATTTCCGAAGCACTGGCACTGTACTGGTTTACAAGAACTACCAGGGGAAGATCATAATGAATTTTGCCTCTGGTTTTATATGTTAAAGGGAAACTACTTTTTTCCTTAACTGTTACTATGACTTTCCCTTCAGGAAGAAACTTGCTACAAACATCTACTGCACTTTCTATATATCCTCCACCATTATTTCGAAGATCCAGAATATAAGCCTTAACCCCACGGAGTTTTTCCAGAACCTTTTCAAGTTCACAAGCAGTATTATCACCAAAGGTTCTAATTTTTATATATCCTATATTTTCATTTTTTATACTGTAAGAAACATTTGTCACATGTATTACATCACGGGTAAGAGCAATATCAAAAGATTCTCTCTCTCCTCTCTGTATACTTAAAAGTACCTCAGTTCCTTTTGGCCCCCGTATTCTCTTAATACCATCTTCAATAGTTATCCCTTTTGTATCATATCCATCTATACTGACTATTAAATCACCCGGTTTTAAACCACCTTTTTCTCCGGGTCCTCCCTGGACAGTCTCTATAACTGTGAATTTATTATCATTTTTCTTATCCAGTTCTACTATTATACCTACACCGGAATAATCTGACATATTAATAGAATTAAAAAACTCTCTATATTCTTCCGGATCCATGTAATAACTGTAAGGATCATCAAGAGCTTTAAGCATACCATCTAAACCTTCTCTGAGAATATCTTCTGGCCGTAAATTCTCACTGGAATATTTAGATGTAATTTCCTTAAGCCTGAGAGCAAAAAGCTCTAAATCAGCATTTCTGTCACCACTTACTTCAATTTCTTTTATATATACAGAATCTGTTTTTTCTTTCAAAAATAATTCTATAGAATTAAGAGCAGCATTAATCAATTTTTCACGATTAATATCACTTACAAAACTCTTCTCAATAACCTTATAGACATCTATTAAAAGATCGATATTAACCCGTCTGTTATCTTTTGCCAGAACAAACTGACAGGTTA
>JAKJGF010000391.1 GCA_022704525.1 Bacillota bacterium
AAACAGGATTTAAGAGAGAAGGTGAATCAGTAATATGGTAAGTAATAAAACAAAACATAAAATAACCGGCACTTTAATCTGGTACTATTATATCTGCCAGAGAGAAGTATGGCTTATGTCTCATTCCATAGAACCGGATCAGGAAAATCCTTATATAGAACTGGGAAGGCTTATTGAAGAAGAAAGTTATTCAAGAGATAAAAGAATACATTTTTCAGAAATTGCCATAGATCTGGTTAAAACTAAAGATGGTAATATATGTGTTGGTGAAATAAAAAAAAGCTCCAGAGCTGAAAAAAGTGCTTCTATGCAGCTTGCCTTTTATCTATTAGAGCTTGAAGAATACGGAATTACAGCAAAAGGCGAACTACTTTTTCCTAAAGAGAAGAAAAAGGTCGACATAGTATTGACAGAAGATTTAAGGAATGAATTGACTCAGGCCATCTTTGAAATAGACAGTATAATTGGCCAGTTAAAACCACCTCCTGTAAAAAAATGTAAATACTGCACCAACTGTGCATACAATGAATTCTGCTGGGCGTGATTAAATTATGAAAAAAACAATTTATTTATTTAACTCGGGTATATTACAGAGAAAAGACAATACTATCTGTTTCGAACTGGAAGAAGGGAAAAAATATCTGCCAGTGGAAAATATAAAAGAAATAATGGTTTTCGGTGAGGTTGATTTAAATAAACGATTCCTGGAATTCATATCGAGTAAAGAAATATTAATCCACTTTTTTAATCATTACGGTTACTATTCAGGCAGTTTTTATCCAAGAGAGCATTACAATTCAGGATACATGATATTAAAACAGGCTGAATTCTATAGCAATGAAGTAAAAAGAATTGAACTTGCAAAGAAATTTGTACTGGGAGCAATTCAAAATATTCAAAAAGTCCTTTCCTATTATAACAGTAGAGGGAAAGATTTATCAGAAATTATCGAATCAATTGATAATCTGAAATCTTCTCTTCCTAATTGTGCCGATACAAATGTTTTAATGAGTATTGAAGGAAATATTCGAGATAAATATTACGATGCCTTTGATATTATCCTTAATAATCCTGATTTTAAATTCGAAAAAAGGACCAGGAGACCACCTCAAAATAAGCTGAATTCATTAATCAGTTTTGGAAATAGTCTTCTCTATACAAAAGTTTTAAGTGAAATCTATAAGACTCATCTTGATCCCAGAATAGGATTTTTACATACAACTAATTTTCGACGATTTAGTTTAAATCTGGATGTAGCTGAAATATTTAAACCTATTATAGTAGATAGAATTATTTTTACTCTTATTAATAAAAATATATTAAAAAATACACATTTCGAGAAAAAAAGCGGTGGAATTTTCCTTAACGATAAAGGTAGAGAGCTTTTTCTGAAAGAACTGGAAGAGAGAGAAAAAACAACAATCGACCATAAGAAGCTGGGAAGAAAGGTGTCATACAGAAGATTAATAAGGATGGAGTTATATAAACTGGAAAAACATTTAATCGGTGAAGAAGAATATGAACCATATGTTTCCGGTTGGTAATTTTTTCTATTAGTTTTTATGGTAAATATTTGTTATAATGGAAAGCAAAAATACAGATAAGTAGAAATTTCTATTATAAGATATGTTTGCTATAATAGTATATGATATTAATGTCGATAGAGTAGCAAAAATTCTTAAAATTTCCCGGAAATATTTTAACTGGGTTCAGAATTCTGTCTTTGAAGGTGAAATCACAGAGGCTAAACTTGAAAAATATAAAATAGAAGTTAAAAAGATAATAAATACAGAAGAAGATTCTATAATTATTTACACTTTCAGAGATATGAAATACAGTCATAGAGAAACTCTTGGCAAAGATAAAGGCGGAGATAACATATTTTTATAAACTTATAAGGTTAATTTCTGTCGATGTATAATAGTGTAAAAAATGTAGGAGTTCGACAGATATAAAAAAACAACAAAAAAAGGAGTTTTCGATTTTATGAGGAATATCTTAAGAAGAAGAGAAGCTTTTACATCGGGATAAATTGTCGATGTGGCGGGTTTCCAGACTACCTATGAGGAATTGAAACAGACTCTTTGTAAAGGAAAAGAAGAGAGAAAAAAGAGTTTCCAGACTA